>JAUPLM010000306.1 GCA_030836965.1 Thermodesulfobacteriota bacterium
GGATTTACTCTGCATGCAGGAAACAAAAGTGCAGGATCATGAGTTCCCGGAGGAAGTATTTGGAAAAAAAGGATATCACAGCGCTTACAAAGGACAGAAAAGTTACAACGGCGTCGCAATCATAAGCAGAGAAAAGCCTTCAAGCGTTGAATCCGGGTTCGGGGATGGTGATGAAGCCGAAAACACGAGAATCATCGGAGCCTCTTTTAAAAACCTTATTGTAGTCAACACATACGTGCCACAGGGAAGAGATCCTGATTCCGGGCAATTCACTTATAAGCTTGCCTGGTTTGAACGCCTGCTGAAATATTTTGAAAATCATTTTACTCCTGAGATGCAGGTGGTATGGACAGGAGATTTTAATGTCGCGCCGAAACCCATCGATGTTTATGATCCTGTTAAATTGCTTGGAAGTATCGGTTATCATCCGAAGGAGCATGAAGCCTTGTCGAATGTAATGAAGTGGGGATTTGCCGATGTTTACAGGATTCACAAGCCTGATGAAAAGGAGTTTACTTTCTGGGATTACAGGATTCCGAATTCGGTTAAACGCGGTCTAGGCTGGAGGATTGATCATATATGCGCCACAAGAACTCTCGCGGAAAAGTCCGTTTCGGCATGGATAGATAAAGGGCCTCGCCTTGCGGAGAGGCCCTCGGATCATACGCCCATTGTGGCTGAATTCAGTCTTTGACGGCTTCGTAAAAAGTCATTCTGCTGTGTTGCGCTTCATCTTTCGTCATTGCAGCGTACGAGTAGGTACGCTTCATTCCTCAAGATTCGCGCGCCTTGCATAATGAGCTTTTTACTTTGCCGCCTGATGTTGGTTTTATCCGTTTTTCTTTTCGAACTCTTTCATGAAATCGGCCAGAACCTTGATGGCATTGATTCCTGTCGCATTATAAATGGATGCGCGGCAACCGCCAACGGAGCGATGCCCTTTTAATCCGCCAAGTCCCTTTTTGGCTGCTTCCTGAATAAATTTTCCCTCGAGCTCTTCGTTCGGGAGCCGGAAGGTCACATTCATGAGAGAGCGGCTCTTTTTTTCGGAAGTTCCTTTATAAAAGCTGCCCGAATCGATTGTTTCATATAAAAGTCCTGCTTTTTCCCTGTTGATCGCCTCGATTTTTCCAAGACCGCCTATGGTCTCCTCCAGCCATTTAAGGACAAGCTGAATTACATATATCGAAAAACAGGACGGAGTATTGTAAAGTGAATTCGATGAAGAAAAGGTGGTATATTTCAGCATCGACGGAAGATTTTCAGGAACGGTTTTAAGCAGATCCTCACGGATTATTACCATGCATACTCCGGCCGGGCCTATGTTTTTCTGAGCGCCGGCATATATCATGCCGAATGGTTTGGGATCGAACACCCTGCTCATTATATCTGAAGACATGTCTGCTATAAGAGGAATGCTCCCGGTATCCGGGAAGCTTGCCCACTGGGTTCCTTTTATCGTGTTGTTGGATGTAATATGGGCATAAACCGCATCGCTGTTAAAATTCACGTTCCCGGGGATATACGAATAATTTTTATCCTTTGAAGATGCGACTACCTTGATATTTTTGCCGAGCAGCTGCGCTTCTTTAATTGCCTTGGAAGACCATGTTCCGGTATCGACGTAATCGGCTGTTTTGCCTTCAGGGAGCAGGTTCATCGGGATCATTGTAAACTGAAGGCTCGCGCCTCCCTGGAGAAAAAGAACATGGTAATTATCATCCAGTTTTAAAAGTCTCTTTGTTCTGGCAACAGCGTCGTTTATAACCTCGTCAAATAATTTTGACCTGTGGCTTATTTCGGTTATGGACATGCCTGATCCGGCGAAATTCAGGAATGATTCCTTTACTTCTTCAAGAACACTTAAGGGCAGAGCCGCCGGCCCTGCGTTAAAATTGAATATTCTGTTTTCTTTCATTTGCCGCCTCCGTTGATTTATCAGTTTTATTCCCATGTTCATGAGAATTTATATGCTTTTGAGAGCATCTAATTGAGCAGATTGAGGATACCAAGTCAATCAGTATTTTAATTTCTTTGCAACTACTAAGGTTCAAAGTTCCACGGTTCAAAGTTCAATGTCTGAAAACGGCTATGAAAAGTGCAATGCAGCCAACCGTGAACCGTGAACCTGACACAACTTGAGCAGTTACATTATTTTATTGATTATAAGACGGATTTTTGACAAAAAGAAAACTGTTCCGCGCTTTAAAGAAATCATCAATTACGAGGAAATCATATGCGAATATTCAAATATCCTTCTAAAGAAGCCGAAGCAAGACTTCTTTCCATTATCAACAGAGGGCTTTCGTTCAGCCGCAAAGACTTTATGCTTGTCAGCGGTATTCTTGAAGATGTGAGAAAAAACGGAGACAGGGCGCTTATCGGTTATATCCGGAAGTTCGATTCACCTTCAATGGATACCGGTTCTCTGAAGGTTACAATGAAGGAGATTGATTCCGCTTCAAAATCGGTTGGGAGGCCGTTCATCTCCTCTTTGAAGCGTGCAATAGGACAGATCGAAGCATTTCATAAGCAGCAGATAAGACTGTCCTGGATCAATAACGAAAGGAACGGGGCATTTCTCGGGCAGATAATAAATCCGGTAGATGCCGCAGGCGTTTATGTTCCCGGAGGCAAAGAAGGCAAAACCCCGCTTGTTTCGTCGGTGCTCATGGGATCCATACCGGCGAAGATCGCCGGGGTCCGGCGGGTTGTGATGGTTACTCCTCCGACAAAAGACGGAAGCATAAATCCTCACCTGCTTGTTGCGGCAAAGATGGTTGGTGTTGATGAGATATACAAGACCGGAAGCGCCTGGGCTGTTGCGGCGCTTGCCTACGGTACGGAGACGGTTCAAAAAGTAGATGTAATAGTCGGGCCCGGTAACATTTATGTGACGATTGCCAAGAAGATAGTATCGGGGGCGGTCGGAATTGATATGACGGCAGGACCGAGCGAGATACTGGTCATCGCGGATAAAAGCGCGGTTCCGGAATATGCGGCAGCCGATCTCCTTTCGCAGGCGGAACATGACCCTCTTGCTTCCTCAATACTTGTCACCGATTCAATGGAAACCGCGGAAGCCGTGGAGAGGGCGGTTAAAGCTCAGATGGAAAAACTGGAAAGAAAGGATATTGCCGGAAAATCCATTTCAAAATACGGGGCAATCATGGTTGTGCTCGATATTCCGGCCGCAATCGGGCTTTCAAACAGGATAGCTCCCGAGCATCTCGAACTGCAGATCGAGAATCCTTTTGAGTATATAGGTAAAATAAGAAATGCCGGCGCCGTATTTCTCGGAAACTATACTCCTGAACCGGTAGGAGATTATATCGCAGGTCCCAATCATGTGCTTCCAACTGCTGGTACGGCAAGATTTTCTTCGGCTCTTTCCGTCGATAACTTCATTAAAAAAACAAGCCTGATAAGCTATTCAAAAGAAGCCTTTTTCAGGGAAGCCAAGGATATTATCCGCCTTGCCGAAACCGAAGGATTGGGCGCCCATGCAGACTCGGTCAGGATAAGACTGAAAAAGAAACCGGATAATAAACAATAAAAATATAACAGAATAAACAGTATCAGGCTGAAGGAATGAGAAGCCGCAAAAAAAATAAAGAACCCTCTCTCCTCTCGCCGACTGAGGCTATCCTTGAGAGCATATCCGACGGTGTTTTCACAGTTGATATGGAATGGTATATAACCTCATTCAACCGGGCGGCGGAGGAGATCACCGGTGTATCGCGCCGGGAAGCTATCGGCCGCCGCTGTTCGGAAGTGTTCCGCTCCAGCATGTGCGGGGCGGATTGCGCGCTTCAGCAAACACTGAAGACAGGCAAACCGGTTATCGGCAAGTCCGGATATATCATCAGCGCGGACGGCGACAGGATTCCAATCAGTGTATCTACCGCCGTGTTGAAAGACACGGATGGCCGCCTGATCGGCGGTGCGGAGACCTTTCGCGATCTGAGCGATGTCGAGGCCTTGCGCCGCGAACTGGAAGGAAAATACCGGATCGGAGATCTTGTCAGCCGAAGCCCCCTGATGCAGAAAATCTTTGAGATTCTGCCGGCCATCGCGGCCAGTCCCAGCACGGTTCTGATTCTTGGCGAGA
>JAUPLM010000307.1 GCA_030836965.1 Thermodesulfobacteriota bacterium
ACGCTTCCGGGGATGCACCTGTTATTGCTGTTCGAATTCCGGCTTTATCTCTTCCATATAATAAAACTCTATTATATCGCCTACTTTGATATCATTATAATTTTCAATACCGATTCCGCATTCAAAGCCGTTTTGGACCTCCCTGACGTCATCTTTGAATCTTCTTAAGGATGAATTCTTCCCTTCAAAGCATACTATTCCGTCTCGTATCAGGCGTACCTGGCGTCCGCGTTCGATTTTTCCGTCCGTAACATAACTTCCGGCGACGGTTCCGATCTTTGGAACATGAAATACTTCGCGAACCTGGGCCCGTCCAAGGGTTCTCTCTTTAAAGGTTGAAGCCATCAGACCTACAATGGAATCCTTGATATCCTTTATAACATTATAAATTATGTTGTAGTAACGTATATCCACGTTCTCATCGTTTGCCATTGCCTGCACCTTTGAACTGGGTCTGACATTAAACCCGATGATTATGGCATTTGAAACAGCGGCGAGAGCAATGTCCGACTCGGTGATAGTTCCTGTTCCCGAATGAATTATATCTATTTTTACCTCTTTGTTGGACAGCTTATTCAATGAATCCCTTATGGCTTCAATAGATCCGTTTACATCCGCCTTGATTATCAATGTCAGATTCTTGACCCGGCCTTCCTGAATCCTGTCGAAAAGGTTCTCCAGGCTGAGCCTGCTGGTTTTGGCAAGCTCCTTTGCGCGCTGTTTCTGTACGCGGTAGGTGCTTACCTGTTTTGCATCTTTTTCATCCGCAAGAGAGATAAGCTCATCTCCAGCCATCGGCACGCCTGAAAGCCCGATAACCTCTACGGGAATTGACGGACCGGCTTCGGTTACTTTCATACCTCTGTCGTTTAACAGCGCGCGAACCTTGCCGTAGTGAATACCGCAGACTACAGATTCACCTGTATGAAGAGTCCCTTCGCTTATCAGAACAGTTGCAACAGGCCCTCTTCCGGAATCAAGCTTGGCCTCAACCACATGACCGACTGCAAGCTTGTTAGGATTTGCTTTTAGTTCAAGAACTTCTGCCTGAAGCAGGATCATTTCAAGCAGGTCGTTTATTCCCAAATTCTGTTTTGCCGACACCTTGAGAAACGGGGTATTACCTCCCCATTCTTCAGGGGCAAGTCCCAGGTCGGCAAGTTCACGCTTAACTCGGTCGGGGTCTGCTTCAGGCTTGTCGATTTTATTGATCGCAACAATTATCGGAACGCCGGCGGCCTTGGCGTGATTAATAGCCTCAACGGTTTGCGGCTTTACTCCGTCTTCTGCCGCCACAACAAGCACTACAATATCGGTTACCTTGGCCCCTCGTGCGCGCATGGCCGTGAACGCTTCGTGGCCCGGTGTATCCAGAAATACGATCTGTCCGTTATCGGTTGCTACGTTATAAGCTCCTATATGCTGAGTTATTCCGCCGGCCTCAATTTCAGTAATTCTTGTTTTCCGGATTACATCCAGAAGCGAAGTTTTTCCGTGATCTACATGCCCCATTATTGTAACTACCGGCGGCCTGCCTGTAAGTGTGCTTGGATCATCTTTTTCCGTCTTGATGAAACTGCTCTCCTCAAAAGAAGCTCTCTCTACTTCATAGTTAAATTCCGATGCAACAAGCGCTGCTGTGTCGAAATCAATTGTTTGATTGACTGTTGCCAATACCCCCAATCCCATTAGAGTTCTGATCATATCGCTTGATTTTATCCCCATTCTTTTTGCAAGTTCGGATAAGATAATGGCATCATCGATTTTTACCCTCCGCTTTATTGCTTTGGGGATTGTAATCTGGGGCTTCTGGCCCTGCACCACTTTTATTTTAGCGCCCTTTTTATCTCTTCGTATTCTCGGTTCGGGCGCATAAAGATCCTCCGCTTCAATTATCTCTTTTTTCTTAAACGGAGCCTTCTTTTTGAACAGTTTTTTATCCTTTAATAAATCAAATTCCTCTTCAAGTTTTTCCTTGCCCTTCTTTTTCTTCTTTTCAGGAAGAAGAGGCTCCTTTTTCGGGATAACTACCTCCAAAACGGGTTTGCCGGGCACTCCCGGAGTTATTTCAACAGTTGTTTTATGCCTGGCAGCATGAGGTTTTGCCTCTTCATGCGCCTGAACCGGATGAGCTCCTTTTTTCCCGGTAAACACGGTTTCTCCGGCTATTCCCGGTTTGGCGTGAATTGTTTCCTTCCCGGGCAGCTTATCTTCCATTTCTTCCGCCGCTTTCTTTTGAATCTCGGGCAGTCTGAGGATTTTTGCGGGTGTTTCTTTTTTGGTTTTTTTAAGGGCTTTTAAATGCTTTGCAGCCTTAATTAGCGGAGGCTTTTCAGGTTCTGCGGCGGGTGGCTGAATACCGGCCTCTTCGGCAGCAGGTGTTAATTCGGAATCCCCGGCAGGTTCAACTGCTTCCGGCTCTGCGGATATTGCTTCGGAAGAAGATTTTTTATCAGGTTTCATTGTTCCGGATTCGACCGGAGCAACTATTTCCGCTTCAGCCGGCTCTTCTACCGGTTCAGGTGTTTCAGGTTTCGGTTCCGCCTCGGCCTGAACTACCACTTTCCTCCTTCGGATTATCGTGGGCCTTACACGGGTTTCTTCAACCCCTTCAGGCTTTGCTTCATGGAAGCTTGCCCTGATTTTTGCAACGGTTCCTTCATCCAAAGAACTAACGTGGCTCTTAACATCGATATTCATGCTTCTTATCTTGTCAAGAAGAGCCTGATTCGTCATATTAAGATCTCTGGCAAGTTCATATACTCTGATCTTTGCCATTCAGTCCCCCTAAATGTTATTGTTAACTGGTCATTCACAGAATTATTCCGAATTCTGCCCTTTTTTACCATGAGTGCCGCTTTGTTTTAAATCACCTCCGGAATCATTATCCGGCTGTGTTGTTTCCTTCAGTGGTATCTTTTTTTTCCGGGGTGTTTTCACCTTTTGCCACTGCCTCTGATGCTGAACGAATAAGTTTTTCGGCTTTTTCTTTTGCGATGCCTTTTATTTGAGTCAGGTCACTTACAGAAGCGTTGCTTATCTCTCCTGCTGATGTAAATCCCTTTTCGATTAAAGAATTTGCTAGGCTTATTCCGACACCCGGCAATGATACAAGAGAATCATAGCCGTTTTTCAAGGCTTCATTATAATGCGATTCACTCTGAACATCCAGGTTCCAGCCGGTTAACTTTGACGCAAGCCGTACATTCTGACCGCGTTTCCCGATAGCTATCGAGAGGGATTCATCAGGTACAATTACTTCCATTGCATGGTTGTCTTCATCTATAATAACTCTTTTTATTTCTGCAGGAGCGAGCGCATTACATACATATTTTGCGGAATCGACATGCCAGGGGATAATATCTATTTTTTCGCCTTTTAATTCCTGGACAACATTCTGAACCCGGCTTCCTTTCATCCCGACGCAGGCACCAACCGGATCAATATCGGAATCATTCGAAGATACCGCTATTTTGGCGCGCACTCCGGGTTCACGGGCAGCTCCCATAATGGTGACAATCCCCTCGCTTATCTCGGGAACTTCGGTTTTGAAAAGATTTATCAGGAAATTCGAGTTTGTCCTCGAAAGAACAACCTGAGGACCGCGCGAATCCTGGAGAACCTCGGAAAGAAGAGCTCTTATCCGGTCGCCGCGCCTGTATGTTTCTTTTGGAACCTGCTCTCTTGCAGGTAAAACTCCCTCAGTCTGTCCCAGATTGACTATAATGTCACCCGAATGTTCAATACGCTGTACTATGCCATTGATTATTTCTCCTCTCCGGTCGATAAAACTTGAATAAACGGCATTTTTTTCGGCATCCTTCATTTTCTGTATAATTACCTGCTTTGCAGACTGGGCGGCAATCCTGCCGAAAGTTGTGGTATCCATTTTGGTTCCCAGGCTGTCGCCGATTTCGCATTCCGGATCAAGTTTATGGCCTTCCTCAACGCTGATTTGCGTAATGTCATCTGTAACCTCTTCAACTACCTCTTTGAACTGGAATACCTCTATTTCACCGGTTTCCTCGCTGTATTGAATTTCGATCTCGATTTTATTACCATATTTTTTTCTGGCAGCTGATTTAAGGGCTTCTTCAATCGCCTTGATAAGGACCTGTTTGTCAATACCCTTATCCCGGCTGACCTGATCAACGACACGTTTTATTTCTGATATTAGCATTCGTTTTCTCCGTTATAATTGAAAAGCCGCGCCTTTGTGATGTCCCTGAAGGGAATAGTAACTATTTTGTCATTCACATCAAGTTTCACACTTCCGTCATAAAAGCCAAGCAGCAGACCCTTGAAATTTTTTTGTCCTTCTATCGGTACGGATGTTCTGATTATTTCTGTCTTTCCCTTAAAACTGTCAAAATCTTCCGGTTTTCCAAGAGGACGGTCAATCCCCGGAGATGAAACCTCAAGACTATATGCCCAGTTGGTGTCCAGATTTACATCAAGCATATCACTTAATTGACGACTTATTAGGGTGCAGTCATTTAAAGTAACCCCACCCGGTTTATCAATATAAATACGAATAATCCTGCCACCGGTCTCCCTCTGACACTCAACATGCACCAGTTCCATTCCTTCGGATTCGCATAGCGGACCTGCAAACTGTATGATTTTATCAATAACATCTTCTCTGGTTGCCGGAGAAAAAAGACCGGTAACGGGTTCGCTCTTTTTTACTTTAATATTTCTTTTATCTTCTTTCATTATTTTTCTATAACCGGCCAATTAAAATAAAAAACGGGCTGTCGCCCGTTTCCTTTTTAAAGGGGTACTACTTATAACAATGGATCGAGAAAAATCACATGTTTGTAAAAATAAACATACTCAAAAAGATTCTCCAAACCACATATTCATCGACCCTGCCGAAAAAGCCTTTTTATACGGAAAAGGCGGACTTTAAATGGAGCGGGCAACGAGATTCGAACTCGCGACTCCAAGCTTGGGAAGCTTGCACTCTACCAGCTGAGTTATGCCCGCTTACCGAATGTTGCTATGTATGACAGTTTATGTCAGATGTCAACTGTTTTTGCGTCTTTGCAGCATTTAAGGCGGTGGGAAAATATCAAAATAAGATTATTATCCGAACTGAGGGATCCGTGGTTCCGGAATTCAGGCGTTACAAGGCGAAGCATCGGCTCTCAATGACTTGAAATTATGAAAAATTAAACGATAATACAGGCGGTTACTTCTATCCTGAGCAATACAAACCCCTATTTCCAACCAATTTAGAGAAGAATCGCTGATAGCTTTATTCGGTTAGAATATTCCGGATATTAATCAGTTCCCTGCGTAACTCTTCAATGATATCCGATGATTTATTGCCGGATTTTACTGAACCGAGGTATTGTCTTGCACCCTGGATTGTGAATTTTTTATCATAAAGAAGGTGTTTTATTCTTAGAATCAGCTCGACATCGTTTTTCCTGTAATGTCGCTGCCCGGAAGAAGTTCGCTTTGGATTTATCCTGGGAAATTCCGTTTCCCAGAACCTGATAACGGAAGAAGGCACTCCCGCTATTTCGCTGACCTCCCCGATCTTCAAATAGAGTTTATCGGGAATTTTTATTTCAGAAGTAGAATCATCCTGCATCTTGATGGCTCGGTCTCGGAAAATTGTTTATCAGGCCGGCAGTGATGCACCAAATTCCATAGTCAGCCTGTCTGTTATATTTTTATGGATATTATTAACCTCACCGTCTTCGAGGGTCTTTTCGGAAGATCTGTAGGTAATCCTTATTGAAACACTCCTTTTCCCGGAAGGGACTGCAGCCCCTTCGAAAATATCGAACAGATGCGCATTTTCTATGAGCTTTTCACCGGTGCTGTTGATTTTTTCCAGAATGGACATCGCTTCAATTTTTTTATCTGTGATTATTGTAATATCCCTTGTTGAAGCAGGAAATTTAGGCAGCATTTTAGCTGTTTTATCTCTGTCTGAAAGAGCAAGCAGGGCATTGCAGTTAAGCTCAAAAATAAAAACTTTCTGTTTCAAATCAAAATTGTGAAGAACTTCAGGATGCACCTCTCCGATAATACCGATGGCTTCATTTCCTGCTATTATTTGAGCTGTATATCCATATCTTGTATAGCTGCATAATTCAACCGGCATTTTTGTGTACCGGACTTTATCTATGTTCAAACCGGCCAGAAGCCCTTCCACGGCACCCTTGATATCAAAAAAATCACATTCGGCATCCTTTTCATACCATGTCTGACTGTACCGGCCGCCCGTCATAAGGCCTGCCGTCATTTCAATTTCTTCAGGGAGATTCTCCTTCCCTTTGCCTAAAAATATCTTGCCTGTTTCAAACAGTTTAAGATTTTTTGTCTGATGAGACAGGTTGCGGTGCGTTGTTTCGAGAAGACCCGGAATAAGAGATGTCCTCATTACATTCTGCTCTTCGTTTAGAGGATTTAAGACATGTAAAAGTCTTCTTTTAGGGTCATCTGAAGAAAGATTTAGACGATCGCACGCTGATTCGCTTATAAAACTGTAATTAACCGCCTCAGTGAAGGAGAGCCCTGTCATTATGTTTTTAATTTTCTCTCTTATGAGAAGCGCTTTTAAGGGCTGGGCGGTTTCGGATTGCATAAGAGGCAGGGAGGCCGGAATTCTGTTATATCCATAAAGACGCGCAGCTTCTTCCATCAAATCAACGGGTCTTGAAATATCGACTCTGAAAGAAGGAGGGGTTACCTTTATCGTATCTGTTCCACCATTTTTTACTTTGAATTCGATTGATTCCAACAATGATCTTATCGTGTTTTTGTCAAGCTCCGTGCCGAGCACTCTCCCGGTTGCGCGGATTCCGAGCTCGATAGTTTCCTTCTTTTGTATCAGCGGGTATTGATCAATAATACCTTTTACTTGCTTTCCTTTTCCCATATCAGTCATTAGGGATATGGCTCTGACAAGCGCTCTGACCGTTCCGTCCGGATCGATTCCCCGCTCGAAGCGGTAAGAGGCTTCGGTGCTGAGCCCAAGCTTCTTTGAGGTTTTGCGGATGCTTAACGGATTGAAATATGCGCTTTCAATAAGTACTCTTTTCGTGGAATTAACTATTTCAGAATTGAGTCCTCCCATGACACCTGCTATTGCAACCGGCTTTTTGCCGTCACAGATCATAAGCATATCGGGATCGAGTATCCGCTCTTTCCTGTCAAGGGTTGTGAATTTCTCTCCTCTGGTTGCCGTCCGGACTACGATCCTGTTTTCTTCCAGGAAATCGAAATCAAATGCATGAAGAGGCTGGCCGCATTCCAGCATGATGAAGTTTGTTATATCAACGATGTTGTTTATCGGTCTTTGCCCGATTGATATGAGTCGTTTTCTGAGCCAGAAGGGTGAAGGGGCGACGGTTATATCCTTAACAAGAGCGGCGGCGTATCTCGGACAATGCTCCGGAGATTCTATGTT
>JAUPLM010000308.1 GCA_030836965.1 Thermodesulfobacteriota bacterium
TACAATGTATTCCTGTGGTTAAAATTATCGCCTTCCTTGTACTTAGCCAAAATTGGATGTTCTTCGAAGGCCTCCTTGCCGCACCTTCCCGGACCGTGAAACGGCCAGTGGTTTAATGCGGTTTTCGTCCCCGAATACAGCGGCGGGCCCGTCCCCGATTTTAACGGGGTTCCCTTTTATGCTTGACGTTCTCGGTATGCAAGCACCTGAATGTTTTTTTCTGTTATACATTTAAATTATCAAAGTCAATAAATAAATAAAAAGGGTTCGAGGGGTCAAGGGTTCAAGGGTTCGTGTACAGAAAAATACGGGGAGAAGAACAACCTCATCTTCTGTAAATAAATACTAAGCTTCTCTCAAGAAGCAGAAATCTAATCTTTTCCTCTCATAAGTCTTCCGGGTACGGGGGTTACGCGCGGAAATCCGCCGAGAGGACTCTCATCTACCAGCAGCGTGCATCCGTATGCCGATTCAAGGACTTGAAACGTCAGCACTTCATCCGGCTTTCCCCGGCCGGCAATCTGACCTTTCTTTAAAAGAAGAAGGGTCTTGCCGTACATGGCTGCAAGATTCACATCGTGCGATACCATGACCACCGTAATACCTCTATCCATTTGCAATTTTTCCATCAGATCCATGATCCGGGTCTGGTGAGCCAGATCAAGAGACGCCGTGGGTTCGTCCAGAAGAATAATTTCCGTCTCCTGGCAAATCGCCCTTGCAATGAAAACCCTCTGACACTCACCGCCGCTCAACTGATTTATTCTGCGATCGGCAAGATGATCCAGTTCAGTAAATTTCATGGCTTCCTTAGCCTTCAACAGGTCTTTCTCCTTCTCAAGGCCCAGCATACCAAGATGCGGAGATCTGCCCATCAGCACCACTTCGGATACGGTAAACGGGAAATCAACAGGAAGCGTCTGGGGAACATACGCTATCTTCCGGGCCAAAGACTTGCGGGAATAATCCTTTATGGAATCTCCCAGAACATCGATTCTCCCGTTGCCGGTGCTGATAATTCCTGCAAGCAAACGAAGTAAAGTGGTTTTTCCCGAGCCGTTGGGACCTATAATTATGAAGAAATCGCTTTTTTGAATCTGGAAAGAAATATCTTTCAGCACATGGTTCTTGCCGTATAAATAATTAAGCTTTGTAATTGTTATTACCGGGTCCATCGTCTAAGACCTTTTTAGTAAATATATAAAAAGCGGCGCACCGATAAGAGCGGTAATGACACCGGCCGGCATTTCGCCCTGTGAGGGGAGAATCTTTGCCAGCATGTCGCATAAAACCATGTATGAGCCACCGCCCAGCAGGCATGCAGGCACAAGAATGCGGTGATCTGATCCCAGAATAATCCTCAAAAGATGCGGTACGACCAGTCCCACAAACCCGATAAGGCCGCAATAACTCACAGTTGTACTGACCATAAATGAGGTAACAACGAGCAGCGTAACCGTTACTATCTTTATATTTACCCCCATGGTTTGAGCCATGTCTCTGCCCATGAGGAGCAGGTTCATAATATTGGAAAGCCAGAAAAGGAGGATAAAACAGGGCAGAAGAACGATTGCAAGTATTCCTACACGGCCGGCATCCGCCGTTGACAGATCTCCCATGAGCCAGAAAATAATGTTGTGCAGCCGGGCGTCACGGGTCATCGATATCAGGAACATGATCACAGCGGAGCAGAAAGCATTAACCATGACTCCCGACAGAAGGAGGGAATCCTTTTTTAAAAGAGACTGCCCTGACGACATTACAAGAAGCAGGAGCAGTGTGGCCAGGCTGCCTGTAAAGGCCATTATGCTGACTCCCGGGAAATATGAGAATCCCAGAATGATTCCGAAAATGGCCCCTATTGCCGAGCCTCCTGAAATCCCCAGTATATAAGGTTCGGCAAGAGGGTTTCGGAGAAGAGCCTGGAAAACAAGTCCGCCCAGAGACAGAGCCGCCCCGACAAGGGCTGCCAGGATAACCCGGGGCAGGCGAATCTGACGGATGATTGTTCCCTGAACGGAATCCGCGCTTTTGTCGGTAAGCAGCAGCCCCATAGAATCGCCGAAGTTGCTCCCGGTCGATCCGACTGAAATACCAAGATACATGGATCCGGCAAGGAGAACCGTCAGGAGGGCGGAGACAAGCAGAAGTCGTTTCAGAATACCGGAGCCCATAATTATCGATTCTCCTCAAACAGTTCCGGATGAATCAATTTGACAAGCGCTTCCAGGCCGTCGACAAGACGGGGCGAAGGGCGGTCAAAGAGATCAGAATCAGCCATGTATATTCGTTTATTCCGGACGGCCTGAATCTGCGGCCATTTATTCCATTCAGCCAGGACCATCTCATACGCATCGCTTCTTGTCATGGATGTAATAATCACCACGTCCGGGGAAAGCGAGATGAGCTGCTCCCGGCTGAAACGGGGGTAAGGCGTTTCTCCCGCAGTAACATTTATACCACCGGCCAGGATGATAAGCTCATGGATATATGTCAGGGTGCCTACAGATACGACAGGCGCGGCGCCTATCTGGAAAAATACCCTTGGCTTGTCAGATGTTTTGGCTACAAGCTCCGTTACATGCCTTATCCGCGACCGCATGTTTTTCACCAGAATATCCGCTCTTTTTTCTGCGCCGAGAAGGCTGCCGATGGATAGAATAGTTTCCATCACAGAGTCAAGGTTTCTGGGATCCACGGCATAAACCGGTATTCCGAAAGATTCCAGCCGGTCAACCACCTGTTTCGGATTTCCGTCTTTTATTGCGATACAAAGGTCGGGTTTTAAGGATATTATCTTTTCCAGGTCAAGCCCAACATATGAACCGACTCTTGGCAGAAGTTTTGCCCCGGAAGGATAATCGCAGTGAACAGTCACTCCCTTTAAAATGTTCTCACGATTCAGGGCAAAAATAATTTCCGTAATGTTCGGCGCAAGGGATATAATTTTCCGGGGCTTTTCCGGAACAAGAACTTTCCTGCCCAGCTGGTCCGTCACAACTCCAGCGGATGCTCCGTTGAGTCCTGCAAAAAATATCAGTGTGATTGTCAGGAAGCAGAGAAATTTCATGCTTCGGAAATTTACCGGCGGAAACCTGCGTATCCGTTGAACCGAAACAGCCGTCTTATTTCTCGCCGGAAACCGGCTGCGGCAAGTCTCTTCAAACTTGTGACAGTGAGCGGGCCTCTTATTTCCCATGAAATACTTCGGCGAGTTTAACTGACAGTTTTTTCACATTAAAGGGCTTTTGAATAAAACCATTGCAGCCTTTTTCCATTATACCGGCGGCCTGGCCGTCGATGGCATAACCGCTTGAAAGCAGGACTTTCACATCCGGATTTATGCTCCTGATCCTCTCGAACACTTCGCTTCCGGACATATCGGGCATTATCATATCAAGAATAACAAGATCTATCTTATCCCTGTTTTTTTCGTAAATATCCACGGCCTCTTTTCCTGCGTTTGCAGCAATAACGGTGTAACCCAGTTTTTTTAATATTGCCCGTCCCACATCAACTATCATTTTTTCATCGTCAACAAAGAGGATTGTTCCGGTTCCTGAAATACGGCTTTCGGTTTCTTTCTTTTCATCATCTTTTTTTAACTTTTCACTCGCCGGAAGGTATATATTGAATGTGCTCCCTTTTCCTTTTTCGCTGTATACGGTTATAAAGCCGCCGTGATTCTTGATTATCCCGTATACTGATGCAAGACCGAGGCCCGCACCTCTCCCGATCTCACGGGTAGTAAAAAAGGGATCAAAAACTCTCTGCCTGGTTTCTTCATCCATGCCAATTCCCGTATCGGTAATAGATATCATGACATACCTGCCGAACTGTACGGGGAAAGAAGTA
>JAUPLM010000309.1 GCA_030836965.1 Thermodesulfobacteriota bacterium
ACGACGCTCTTCCGATCTCGTATTTATCGCTCTCATTGAAGGTAAAGGTAAAAATCAGGTTCATGAATAGGTCATAATCAGCAATGCCGGGATATGGGCACATATCCCGGCATTGCATCAGATTATGAATTATACAAAGGTTTTAAAATGGAAACTGAGATCGCGGTCAGCGCGTCAAAATTGAGCCGCCACTTCGGCGCATTCAGGGCTGTGGATGAAATCTCTTTTGAAGTAAAAAAAGGGGAGATATTCGGCTTCCTTGGCGCAAACGGTGCGGGGAAAACAACGGCCATAAAAATGCTCTGCGGACTTTTAAAGCCGACGGAGGGAGAGGCGTTTGTCGCCGGATTCAGCATCAGAACCGGTACCGCAATGATAAAGAAAAATATCGGTTATATGAGCCAGAAATTTTCCCTGTACGAAGATCTGACGGTAAAAGAGAATATTGAATTTTACGGCGGGATATACGGCCTGTCGAGGGAGGAGATCGCAAATAAAACAAGGCTGCTCCTTTCAGAGCTCAATCTTGAAAATATGCAGAATTCACTCACAAAAGCCCTGCCGCTCGGATGGAAGCAGCGCCTTGCCTTAAGCGCCTCTCTGCTTCACGATCCACCGATTATTTTTCTCGATGAACCGACCGGGGGAGTGGATCCTATTTCACGCCGCAATTTCTGGAGAATAATATACGAAATAGCAAACAGGGGGAAAACCGTGTTCGTGACGACCCATTACATGGACGAAGCCGAATACTGCAACAGGGTATCGATCATGCACAAAGGGAAAATAATCGAGCTCGGAACTCCGACCGGACTTAAGCAGAAATACGGCAAAACAACCATGCAGGATATATTCATACATATTATCGGCCAAAATTGATAAATTTACATCCGGAAATGTCCCTTAGGGGCGATCTCTTTGTCAATCTGCGGGATTTCTTGTGCGACATACCATGCGTATGTCTCCGCGCAATCCCTTGATTTCCTTGAGCTTGCCCCAAATTACCTATTTCCGAAATGAAAGCTCAACAGTATTTAATAATTGTTTTCAGGTTGGACATTGATTAGTTTTTTTATACCGCTAAATCATACGGCAAAGTAAAAAGCTCATTATGCAAGGCGTCGTGAATCTTGAGGAATGAAGCGTACAAGTTGTACGCTGCAATGACGAAAGATGAAGCGAAACACAGCAGAATGACTTTTTACGAAGCCGTAGGAATTAAGATGAAGATTAGAAGAATAATAAGCATAATCATAAAAGAATATACCCATATTTTCAGGGACTGGCGATCTCTACTTATTATTATCCTGATGCCTGTTCTCATGATAATTCTTTACGGTTATGCCATCACGCTCGACATGAAAAACCTTACCTTTGCCGTAATTGATGACGCTAAAACGCCTGAAAGCAGGGAGCTCATCCGCGGTTTTACCGAAAGCCGTTTCTTTATACTAAAGTATGCGGATATAAGACGCGATGATATAGAATCATTGTTCAAAAAACGCGATATTCAGATGGCGCTTGTCATCCCCGAAGATTTTTCGGAAAGCCTGGTTTCAAACCGGGTCACAAAAGTCCAGCTTATCGTGGATGCGGCCGATTCGAACGTCGGGACATTCATAAACAATTACAGCAACAGGGTAGCACAGTTGTTTAACGAAAAAATGAACCGCCGGTCTCCGGGGATACTCGGTCTCGAGCCCAGGATTCTTTTCAATCCCGACATGAAGAGCGCAAATTTTTTTGTGCCGGGACTTGTCGCTCTCATACTTCTTCTTATATGCGCTCTCCTGACATCAATTACCATAACCCGCGAGAAGGAAACGGGAACCCTCGAACAGATTCTTGTTTCGCCGGTTCATCCGATAGAAATCATCGTGGGAAAAGTAGTTCCGTACATCACCCTCGGATTTTTCAACGGAATAATCATAATTATATTTGCGCGCCTCCTGTTCAAAGTGCCCATCAACGGAAGCCTGTCGCTTATTGCCGGGCTGTCGCTCATTTACATATTTGTGGCCTTAAGTTTCGGGCTGATGATTTCCGCAGTCGCAAAAACGCAGCAGATAGCGATGCTCGCTACTCTCATGGCAACCGTTCTTCCCACTATAATGCTGAGCGGTTTTATTTTCCCGGTGGCAAGCATGCCCCTGCCGCTTCAATATATATCAAAAGCTGTGCCTGCCACCTATTTTCTTATAATCATCCGCGGCATAATGCTTAAAGGAATCGGCATAACGGAACTCTGGCAGCATGCAGCCGCTCTGTCAGGAATAGGTGCTTTACTGCTCTCGATCGCAATTATTCGGTTTAAGGTGACCTTAGAGTAATAAGATGGAGTAAAAAGACGGAGTAAAAATGCGTCAGATATTTTATCTCGTGCAGAAAGAATTCAGGCAGATCTTCAGGGACTTCTCCATGGTCAGAATCCTGTTTGTAGTTCCCCTCATTCAAATATTTGTTTTGGGCAACGCCATAACAACCGATGTAAAAAACATAAAAGTCGTGTTCCAGGATCAGGACAAATCTCCGTACAGCAGAGATTTTATCGGCCGGTTCGCTCATTCGGAATATTTCAAAATCACAGGCTTTGAAGAGGATTATTCAAAGCTTTCATCCTATCTCGATTCAGGAAAGGCAAACCTTGTCATAGTAATTCCTATG
>JAUPLM010000027.1 GCA_030836965.1 Thermodesulfobacteriota bacterium
CCCCGGCCTCAATCAGATTGGTACCGTAAAGCGGGGCATTGATAAGGTCAAACTGTTTCATAGGTTCAAAATCTCTGGTCTATGGTTGCCGCAGGCGAAGCTTATGGTTTCTGTGCCGCAGGGTCTTTCGAGACCTCCGGATAACATAACAGAAAACATTATACTTAAAAAGCCTAAAGTAACTTTGACAGACTCGTAAAAACTATATTTTCTCACAAAGGCACTAAGAACACGAAGAATAAATTCTTTTAATATTAATATGTTAACTTTGTGATCTTTGCGGCTTAGTGTGAGAACCTGACATTTTACGGGACCATCATAAAAAGTTCATCTGCAATAAGGAGGTTTTAATGAAGTTAAAACAGATCGCCGTACTTATAGAAAACTCGCCGGGCCGGCTGCTGGAGGTTACCCAGGCGCTCGGGGATGCCGGGATAAACCTGCGGGCCCTTAATCTTGTCGATACCGGCGAGTTCGGGATCCTGCGGCTTCTTGTTTCGGATCTTGCCAAGACCAGGCGCATATTGATGGAAAGGCAGATGCCCGCCATAGTAGACGAGGTGGTTGCCGCTGAGATAGAGGACAAACCCGGACAGCTTGCAGCGCTCCTCAAGCCTTTGAAGAACGCCAAAGTGCATGTTTCTTACATGTATGCATTCATAGGCTTTTCGTCGGGCGGGGCGGTAATGATTTTCCGTTTCAGTGATAATGACAAGGCCATTGAAGTTTTACGCAAAAACGGTATAAAACTCATTGATGCGAAGAGATTCGGGATGCTTGAAACCGAGTGATAGGCAAAACCGGTCAAGAATAACGGACTCGTAAAAAGATAAGTGAGAGCTTTGTGTATCAGATTAGGGGGCGGCACGTGCAATCGGTTTTGCCGGTTTGCAAGAAATTGTTACGAAACATAACGACGCCCCCTGATTGTCAAAATAGAGACACAGGCAGAGACGAAATAACGGCTTCATGGGTATATATTCACCGGGGCTGTCCGGGTCTAATGGGAGTGGATATGCTGCCGTTGACGAAGCCTGAATCTTGATCTTGCTAAACGGCAAAACCGATTGCACGTGCCGCCCCCAAGCTGGAATTCATTCAGGAAAGCCTGTTTTTATAATCTTCATACCCGAACCTGCGGATAACGCGGATATTCCCTGATGATTCTCTTATAGCGATGGAAGGAAGGCGTACGCCGTTGAAGGTGTTGTTTTTGACCATCGTATAGTGGGCCATGTCTTCGAAAACAAGACGGGTGCCCGGCTTGAGCGGTTCCGGGAAAGAATAGTCTCCTATGATGTCGCCTGCAAGACAGGTCATGCCGCCGAGCCTGTAGGTATGCTTATATTCACCCGGGAAGCCTGCCCCGGTTATAACCGGCCTGTAAGGCATTTCGAGCACATCCGGCATGTGAGCCGCGGCTGAAGTGTCGAGTATCGCTATATCCATTCTGTTCCGAACGATGTCAAGAACCGACGCTTCCAGTACGCCGGCATTCAGGGCTATTGCTTCTCCGGGTTCCAGATAAACATCCAGCGGATAGCGCTTTTTGAAATCATTTATAATGTTGCAGAGGAGATCCGTATCGTAATCCTTTCTTGTTATATGATGCCCCCCTCCGAAGTTGATCCATTTCAGCCTGTGAAAAAATGAGCCGAATTTTTCTTCCACCGCTTTTAACGTTCTTTCAAGCGAATCCGAATTCAGCTCGCACAGGTTGTGAAAATGCATGCCCGTGATTCCATCAAGCTCATTTTCTTCGAAAGTCTCTATGGTTGTTCCGAGCCTCGAAAAGGGGCCGCACGGATCGTAAATCGGCACCTTTACTTCTGAATGTTCCGGGTTGACACGTATGCCGCACGAGATGTTCCTGCCGCTTCTCTTTACTTCTTTTTTGAATCGCCTCCACTGGGAAAAGGAATTGAACACCATGTGATCGGCGTAAGAGAGCAGTTCGCCGAATTCGGCTTCGGCGTAAGCCGGAGCGCAGATATGGACTTCACCGCCGAACTCTTCATATCCTAGCCTTGCTTCATCGAGCGAGCTTGCGGCTGTACCGGAGAGATATTGTCTTATCACGGGGAATACGCCGAAGGCGGCAAAGCCTTTAAGCGCCATTATAATTTTGCATCCGGTATGTTTCTGAACCGTATCGAGGATTTTCAGGTTCCGGAGCAGAGCCTCTTCCTCAATTATGTAACAGGGTGTCTGAATTTCTTTGGTGTCTTTAGGCTGCATTTTATACCTGTTTTATTATTTGTGAAGATGGATAGGGGCAGTTTAGTAAAAAGCTTCATATGCAAGGCGTGCAAATCCTGAGGAATGAAGCGTACATTTAGTACGCTGCAATGACGAAGGATGCAGCACAACACAGCAGATGGACTTTTTACGAAGCTGCCAATATTTTTTCGGTCCAGGGCAGCCCGTATTTCCCGAGTTTTTCCATGAAGGGCGCCGGATCGAATTCCTCGACATTGAATACGCCTTTTCCTTTCCATTTCCCGGTAAGCATCATCATCGCCCCGATCATGGCGGGAACGCCTGTAGTATAGGATATGGCCTGTGCGCCTATTTCCCTGTAGCATTCCGCATGATCGCAGATGTTGTATATATAATATTTTTTCGGTTTTCCGTCCTTGATGCCTTCAATCATGCAGCCTATGCAGGTTTTCCCGCTGTAATTTTCGCAGAGTGATGTTGGTTCGGGAAGAAGCGCTTTCAAAAATTTTAAAGGAACAATACTGCGCCCTTCATATTCGACAGGGTCTATTCTCGTCATCCCCACATTTTGAAGAACCCTGAGATGCGTCAGGTATTCCTGTGAGAAGGTCATCCAGAATCTCATCCGCTTAATGCCGGGTATGTTCTTCGCGAGGGATTCCATCTCCTCGTGGTACATGAGATACATCTCTTTCGGCCCTATTTCCGGAAAATCAAAAGTCTTGTGCACCGAAAGGGGCTCGGTTTCCATCCATTTCCCGTTTTCATAAAATCTGCCTCGGGCCGTCACCTCCCTTATGTTTATCTCGGGATTGAAATTGGTGGCGAAGGGATGCCCGTGGTCGCCTGCGTTGCAGTCCATTATGTCGATGTAATGAATTTCATCAAAGTGGTTTTTTGCGGCGTGCGCGCAGAATATATTCGTGACTCCCGGATCAAATCCGCATCCGAGAAGGGCCATAAGCCCCTTTTCCTTAAACCTTTCATTATAGTCCCATTGCCATTTATAACAGAATCTGGCTTCATCGGGGGGTTCGTAGTTGGCGGTATCGAGGTAGTCGACTCCTGTTGCAAGGCAGGCCTCCATAATGGAAAGATCCTGGTAGGGAAGAGCGGTATTAATAACAAGAGCCGGAGATGTTTTACCTATGAGCGCTATCAGTTCTTCCGTATTATCCGCGTCAACTTTTGCCGTTTCTATCGGTCTTGAAAGCTGGTTTTTGATTTTTTCACATTTTTCGATTGTTCTGCTTGCAAGAATTATTTCCGGGAAAACCTCCGGAGCCTGAGCGCATTTATGGACAACGACTCCTCCAACTCCGCCTGCTCCGATGATAAGAACCTTTCCCATTAATCCGTTCCTCCTCTGAAATCCATTGAAATATATTTGTAATAATTCAAAATCATGCTTCAAAAGCAATCAATAACCGGACGGCTGTCATTATAGGAACGCAGCCATTGTGTGTCAATCAATAATGATACCTTCGTAAAAAGTCAAAACGACTTTTGATCCGGTAACTCACCCGCTCACTACCGGATTGCTGTTGACCATTAAGCTGCCTTGATTTAAATTAAACAAACCGGTAACCCATGCCGGCCCCTTAATCAGATGTTATGCAATACACTTAAGGAAACTCAGATGAATAAAAATGATGATTTTCTTATACCGGAGGGATACAGCGGCCGGATTCTGACAGGCAATTACACCGTTGAACTGAAGAAGAGAGTGGCGGATTTGCTTGATATTTACCATGCGTTTGAAAAAACTGGGAATCCCGCCATGCCTTATGTATCAGCCTGGCGGGAAGAAGAGATGAAAATCTGGTATGAATTTGCGGGCAGCCGGTTCGTCGGTCTCATGGATTGCAAAGTAGGCGAGCTTGCCGATGTATTGAGGGAAAGCGTGAAGGATAGGATTATTTACAGGCATCCGGATACGGATGCATCTATAGAGAAGAAGGTATACAGCAGCAGTGAACTGATGGCTGAGAGAAAGACATTGCGTGAAGAGGGCAGGAAAGAGGGGATCGACGCCGTTTATAAGATAAGCCGCAACAAAACAAAATCGATATGGCTGAAAGATGTTGCAACCGTTGAAACCTTCAAAAAGGACAGAATCTCTCTTTCTCTCGGATGTCTGACGGTTGTTACTAAAGAGATGAAGGCCGAAGAGGAAAGACTGGAGAGAGAAAGGCTTCAGGTTATTCTCGAGATGGCCGGCGCGGTATGTCATGAATTGAATCAGCCCATGCAGGCTATTTCGGGGTATTCGGAAAATCTGGCCCTTAATGTTAAAAAGGATGATCCGCTTTACTCAAAGCTGAAAAAAATCATGGAGCTTGCCCAGGCAATGGGCGATATAACCGGAAAACTCATGAAGATAACAAGGTATGAAACGAAAGATTATGTCCGGGGCATAAAGATAATCGACATTGATAAATCATCGGGGCGGAATACATAATTAAATTAGAATGTTCTTGCAACTTTTTCCGGGCCGGCTTAAAATAGCCGCCTGTTCCGGTAAAACTGCCTGTTTATGGAACATTTTTACTATGCCGCCATTTTTGAAATTACGATAAAAGGGAGAGAGTCATGAAGAAGAGCACGCTTTTCAACAACTGGGGCACTTTCAGCAAAGGAACTGACTGGAAAAGCATACAGATTTCCTTTGCCAATCATCTCGAATATTCCCTCTCCAAGGACCAGTATACCGCGACCGACCGCGACCTCTATCTCTCTCTCGCTCTTTCCGCAAGGGACCGCCTTATTGAACGCTGGATCAGGACTCAGCAGTTATACTACAATAACGACGTCAAGAGGGTCTATTATCTTTCGGCCGAATATCTCATGGGGAGGCTTCTTGTAAACAACCTGATCAATCTTGGAATTTACAAAGACACAAAGAGGGCTATGGAGGAGTTGAATATCGACCTCGACGATCTCTGTGAAAATGAACCGGATATGGGGCTTGGAAACGGCGGACTGGGAAGGCTGGCATCATGCTTTCTCGATTCCATGGCAACCCTTGAAATACCGGCATACGGATATGGAATAAGATACGAATTCGGCATTTTCGATCAGGCCATAAGGAATCTGGGGCAGGTCGAGCTTCCTGAAAACTGGCTCAAGTACGCAAATCCCTGGGAGATTGCAAGGCCCGAATACAGTTTTACCGTTCATTTTTACGGTCGGATCAAGCAGATAATCCTTCCCGACGGAAAATTGAAAACAGAGTGGGTCGATACCAATGATGTAATAGGCATCGCCTATGATATTCCGATCGACGGTTATGACAACAATACCGTGAATACTTTAAGGCTATGGTCTGCAAGGGCTTCAAATGAATTTGATCTTAAATATTTCCAGCATGGTGATTATCTGAAAGCCGTGGAGGAGAAAAACATCTCTGAAAACATTTCGAAAGTTCTTTATCCGAATGATGATAAATCTGAGGGGAGAGAACTGAGGCTCAAACAGGAGTATTTTTTTGTTTCCTGTTCCATCCAGGATATTGTAAGACGGTATCTTGTGAACCACGACACTTTCGACGAATTTCCAGACAAGGTCGCGATACAGATGAACGACACTCATCCTGCGCTTGCAATTCCTGAGCTTATGCGTTTGCTGCTTGATGAGCAGGGTCTTGACTGGGAAAAAGCCTGGGATATCACAGCAAGAACATGTGCATACACAAACCACACACTTCTTTCGGAAGCCCTCGAGAAATGGCCGGTTCCCATGTTTGAATCTCTTCTTCCGCGTCATCTGCAGATAATATATGAGATAAACCGCAGATTTTTGCGCGATGTTGCAGTCCGTTATCTGGGTGACGAAAACCGGATGCGCGGAATGTCGATTATTGAAGAGGATACCGAAAAAAGAATCCGAATGGCGCATCTTGCCATAGTCGGATCACATTCCGTAAACGGCGTGGCTGCGCTTCACAGCAGGCTGCTCAAAGAAAAAGAGCTGAAAGACTTCGATGAAATGTATCCCGGCAAATTCAACAATAAAACAAACGGAATTACTCCCCGCAGGTGGCTGCTTGCCGGAAATCCAAGGCTTTCCAAGCTTATTACCTCGCGGATAGGGAACGAATGGGCCAAAGATCTGTACCAGCTTCGTAGAATTGAGCCTTTTATAGAAGATCCCGATTTTGTAAAAGAATGGAAAGCCGTAAAGCTTGCAAACAAAGAGCAGCTTTCTAAGATTATACTTGATAATACCGGAATCCAAATAGACCATGGTTCAATTTATGACATTCAGGTGAAAAGAATACATGAATATAAGAGACAGCTGCTTAATATTATTCATATTATTTACTGCTGGCTGAAGCTCAAGCAGGAGCCCGATTTTTCCATGCATCCCCGTACTTTTCTTTTCGGAGGAAAAGCGGCACCGGGATATTTTACGGCCAAAACCATTATCCGTCTCATTTGCCATGTTGCTGAAATGCTTAACCGTGACATATCAACGAACAAGACGATCAGGGTCGTATTCATTCCCAATTACCGGGTTTCTCTTGCAGAAAAAATATTCCCGGCTGCGGATCTCTCCGAGCAGATTTCAACGTCCGGCTTTGAAGCTTCGGGAACTTCCAATATGAAATTTGCATTAAACGGAGCCCTGACTATCGGAACCCTGGACGGGGCAAATATAGAAATAATGGAAGAGGTCGGCAGGGAGAACATATTTATTTTCGGATTGACCGCTGAAGAGGTCTCGGCAAGGCGGCATACTTACAGCCCGCGGGAATATTACATGAAGGACCCTATTCTTGGAAGGGCGATAGATCTTATCAGGGAAGGATTTTTCAGCCCCGAAGAGCCCGATATATTCCATTCCCTTGTCGATCTGCTGCTCAATGACGACAGATA
>JAUPLM010000028.1 GCA_030836965.1 Thermodesulfobacteriota bacterium
ACTGCTTGAAGAATATGACAGGCGGTTGTTTAAAATAGCCGAAGTAATTGAAAATAAAATGGAAGGGACAAATGCTCGTCATAGGAATATCAGCATATTATCATGACAGCGCCGCGTGCGTTATCCGTGACGGTAAAATAATCGCTGCTGTTCAGGAGGAAAGATTTACAAGGATCAAGCACGACAGCCGGTTTCCTGAAAAATCAATTATTTTTTGTCTTGAAAAAGCACAAGCGAAAATAAGCGACGTTGACTACATAGCTTTTTATGAAAAGCCCGGGCTCAAGTTTGACAGGTTATTAAAAACCTATCTGATGCACGCCCCTCTGGGACTTCATTCCTTCATTAAGTCCATGTCGGTCTGGTTGAAGCATAAACTCTGGATAGAAAATGAGATCAGACGGAAAATGAATTTCAACGGTAAAATCATTTTCCCCGAACATCACGAATCACATTCGGCAAGCGCATTTTATCCTTCTCCTTTTAACCGTGCCGCTATTCTGACAATGGACGGGGTAGGGGAGTGGACTACGACAAGTTTTGGATTAGGGGAGGAGAATAGAATCTCCCTTTATAAGGAAATCAGATTTCCCCACTCGTTAGGTTTGCTTTATTCCGCATTTACTTATTTTACGGGGTTTAAAGTGAACTCCGGCGAATACAAACTTATGGGTTTGGCGCCTTACGGCGATCCTGTCTACGTTGATCTTATTTATGATAAGCTCATTGACGTGAAAGAAGACGGTTCCTTCCGGCTCAACATGGAGTATTTTAACTACTGCACCGGTTTTACCATGACCAATAAGAAATTCGACAAGCTATTCGGCCGCGGACCGAGGGAGCAGGAGAGTGAAATTACCCAGCTGGACATGGATCTGGCAAGATCGGTGCAGGTGGTAACGGAGGAGATCGTGCTGCGTATCGGGAAAACCGTATACAACGCCACGCAGGAAAAAAATTTATGTCTGGCCGGCGGAGTTGCGCTTAATTGCGTCGCCAACGGGCGTCTGTACCGGGAAGGACCATTTGAGCGGATATGGATACAGCCTGCTGCCGGTGATGCCGGTGGGGCGCTTGGCGCGGCTCTGTATGTATGGCATAACACTCTAGGTAATAAGAGGGAAGCGGACGACAAAAACGACTTTCAGAAAGGCACATATTTAGGTACCGAATATTCCGACGGTTATATCCGTGATTTTCTGGAAAGTAAGCATATACCTTTTATTGCGATCAAAGAGGAAGATCTGTCTGAAAAGATAGCTCGGCCGCTTGCTGAAGGACATGTGATCGGCTGGTTTCAGGGACGAATGGAATTCGGCCCGAGGGCCCTGGGCGCCAGAAGCATTTTAGGTGACGCCAGATCGCCTGAAATGCAGTCCGTAATGAACCTGAAGATAAAATACCGTGAGAGTTTCAGACCTTTTGCGCCCGCCGTACTCAGTGAGTGTTCGAATGAATGGTTTGATATGCAGGATGAGGATACTCGAAGCGGCTTTTCTTCCCCCTATATGCTCATGGTTACGGATGTTAAAAAAGATAAAATCAAGGCTGTTAACAAAAGGGTGCCGGGTTTGAAGGGCCTTGATCTTTTAAAAGCGGAGAGATCCGATATTCCGGCTGTCACACATGTTGACAATTCGGCCCGGATACAGACAGTACATTCCGAAACAAATCCTTTGTTCCATTCCCTGATCGAAGCTTTTTACAAGCAGACCGGCTGCCCTGTAATCATAAATACTTCGTTTAATGTCAGGGGAGAGCCCATAGTGGAAAGCCCGGAAGATGCGTACAGGTGTTTTATGCGGACAGAGATGGATTATTTAGTCTTAGGAACATATCTTCTTGATAAGAAAAATCAGCCTGAATTCGTAGAAACTAAGGATTGGATGAAAGAATTCCAGCTTGATTGAGCGTTGCAACGGAGTAATCAAAACAAATATGGAAGAAAGTGAAAACGGTTTTAAGATACCCTCTTTTCTGAGAAAAACTTTTGACGTGATTCTTTCCGGATTGCTGACGGTTATATTTATTCTTGTTTTTACACCGGTCGGGCTGATTCTGAGGTTGACAGGAAAAGATTACATGCAGAGAAAGATTCAAAAAAAGATACATTCGTATTGGATCAGCAGATAATACCGGCTGAAAATAATTCTGAATTTATAATTCCATCCGTTAAACGTCAGCCTGCAAACAGGTAATAAAATAATAATGAATGTGATTATCCGGACCGATTCGTCGGTTAACATGGGCATAGGACATGTCATGCGGTGCCTGACGCTTGCCGACGAGCTTAAAAAAAATGGGTGCAATGTAACGTTCATAAGTAATTCGATGCTTGATGCTGTAAAGAATTTGATGCACGGGAAAGGATATGCGTTATGTTTTTTAGGAAGCGTGAACAAAATACATGAGAATCCTTTGCCGCAAATCACTGACGAAATCAATACGAAAGAAAATACGGATGAAGATGCAAGGCAGACAAACGATATTATTTCCTTTATGCGGAATAAAGTCGATATGCTGATTGTTGACCATTACGGATTGGATCACAAGTGGGAGTCGCAGATGCGTTCTCTTGTCTCATCGATAATAGTCATAGATGATACGGCTGACCGCAAACATGATTGCGATGCTCTGCTCGATCAAAATCTTTATGTAAATGGAGCGGAAAGATACGACAATCTGGTTCCCTCTCATTGCAGGAAAATTCTGG
>JAUPLM010000310.1 GCA_030836965.1 Thermodesulfobacteriota bacterium
AGCAAAGGAAAAAAACGGCATTATTTTTGTTACAGGAGCGACCGGCTCCGGCAAATCAACCTCTCTTGCCGCCGTTCTGGATGAAATAAATGAATCCGAGTCTGTTCACGTCGTAACGCTTGAAGATCCGGTTGAATACCAGCATCCTCATAAAAAATCGACATTCAACCAGCGTGAATTAGGTATCGATTTCGACACATTTGCAAACGGTTTGAGGGCGGCATTAAGACAGGCCCCAAAAGTCATTCTGGTCGGCGAAATGAGGGACCGGGAAACGGTTGAAATAGGATTGAATGCCGCCGAAACAGGGCATCTGGTAGTCACGACTCTTCATACCGTTGATGCAGGCCAGACGATAAACCGCATACTCGGCATGTTCAGTACTGAAGAAGAAAATCAGGTAAGAATACGTTTGGCCGATACCCTCCGCTGGGTAGTTTGCCAGAGGCTGCTTCCCAGAGTCGGGGGCGGGCGTGTGGCTTCATTTGAAATTCTCAGAACAAACCTGCGGGTTAAAGATATTATTTTAAACGGCGAGTCCGAAGGAAAAACTTATTACGATATCATGCAGGCGGGAAAGGCCTTCGGAATGACAACGTTTGACGATTACTTTGTCGGCCTTTTCGACAAAGGACTCATCACCGAGGAAACTGCGCTTTCCTACGCCTCACACAAAGGTATCGTCGGGCGGGGAATCGATTCGGTTAAGAGCTCAAGAGGGGAAAAGACAACCGATATTGACAAGCTCGAGATCGACCGCGGTTATGGAAAAGAAGGTAAAGATGTCAAAAAGCGTTAGGTAGGGAGGTTGATAACGGTATTATGGAAATCACCTGCGATAAATGCAACAGCAAGTTCAGAATTCCTGATGAAAAAATTCCCGCCGGACTGGAATCTATTCCATGCCCTAAATGTAAAAACAGAATACCGATAAACAACGCATCAAAAGCCGGGGAGCAGATTCCGAAAGAAGAAGAACAGCCTGCAGAGCATTCCGGGAAATCAGAATTCTCCTTTGACGAAGCGACGACTTCCGATTCATACGATGCCTCGGATAAGCCTTTTGATTTTGTCGAAGAAGAAGGAAAAACAGCCCTTGTCTGCGAATCCTATCCTGAATCTAAAAAGCGAATTTTTGAAGTCCTCCATCTGATGGAATATAATATTACCGAGGCCAAAAACGGAAGAGATGTTTTAAAGAAGATGCGTTATCATAATTACGACGTTATCGTGTTAAACGAGAAATTCGACAATCCCAATCCGGACGCAAACCCGATAATGGTGAATCTTGAACGAATGCCGATGTCTACGCGGCGCAATATATTCGTGGCTCTGATAAGCGAAAGATACCGGACCATGGACAACATGACCGCGTTTCAAAAAAGCGTCAACATGATAATAAATACCAAGAACATGGAAGACTTCGGAAAGATATTCAGCCGTGGCGTTACCGACCACGAATATTTCTACAGGGTCTACAGGGAATCGATGAAAAAGGCAGGCCGTGCCTGATGCGGCAAATATGGGAGAAGAAAACAAATATAAATATACCTGTCTCGATTACAGGCAGGAAATGACTCTCCTTGCGCTCAGAATGCGTCTTTCCCGGGATTTTGTTTCTGATGAGGAAAAACAGAATATATTAAAAGAAATCCGCGAAATCGAATCCGCAATGCAGATGAATTAAAAAACCACGCGCATAAACCGGTTCATTATTCCGCAGGTCCTTACGATACTTATCCGGCGTGAAAATAAAAAAGGATCATAATACCAAGGGGATTTTTAAACGGAGGTGTCGGATGAAAAAGAATATGGGTGACATTGACCGGATCATAAGACTGTCGCTGGCATTGGTTGTAGCGGTTCTTTATCTCACCGGGAAAGTAACCGGTTTGATCGGCATTATTCTGATGGCAATAGCGCTCATATTTGCTGTTACCAGCTTCATCAGCTTTTGCCCGCTGTACACTCTTCTGAAAATTTCCACCTGCAAAACAAAGTAGCATACTCTTTTTTGAGATTTAAATAAAGGCGTTCAGGGTTGATCCAAAAAAGCTCAAATATTTTTACCTCAAACGCATAAAATAATTCTCTCATAAGGGCCGGGCGGCCTTTAAAATAATACATAGAAAGAATGAAGGGGAATTCGTATATTTGACATTAAGCATGCCTTTATGTAGAACTCATGTAATTTTTCAGGTTACAATTGAAGAAGATAAGGAAGTGGTATTGTTGAAAGCAAAAGCCGTTAAACAGTGTCATATGAGGTGAGAATGCCCACGTCAAGGCCCTGCGACCCAGGGATATACGAACGCCCCGCGGAACTGCTGCAGGCTCTCATACGTTTCGACACGACCAATCCGCCCGGTAATGAAGCCGCATGCATAAGTTACATAAACGATTTGCTGACGGAAGCCGGTTTTGAAACCGCCATTTTTGCCCCGGAACCCGACCGTCCCAACCTTGTTACCCGCCTTAAGGGAAACGGAAGCGCGCCGCCGCTTTTACTTTACGGCCACGCGGATGTCGTAACAACGGCTTTTCAGGAATGGGCACATCCTCCTTTCGAAGCAAAAGAGATAGATGGATACATATGGGGCAGAGGCGCTCTCGACATGAAGGGCGGCCTTGCCATGATGATATCCGCCGTAATGAAGGCAAAAGCTGAAAACTTAGTCCCTGCGGGAGACATTCTGCTTGCGGTTCTTTCCGATGAAGAAGCAGGCGGCGATATCGGAGCGAAATATCTGGTGGAAAAGCATCCGGAACAATTTGCGGGAATCCGTTATGCGATCGGGGAATTCGGGGGATATACACAGTATGCCGGAAATAAGAGATTTTATCCCATTATGACCGCGGAAAAACAGGCGTGCTGGATGAAAGCGACATTTAGAGGGCCGGGAGGACACGGCGCAAGGCCCATACGCGGAGGATCGATGTCGAAACTGGCGCGATTCATAAGCGGTATAGAAAAGAACAGATTGCCCGTGCATGTGACTCCCGTGGTTAAAACGATGATAGAAACCATAGCGGCTAACCTGCCCTTCCCGAAAGGGCTGATTTTCCGGCAGCTCCTGAATCCGGCATTGACGAATTCAGTTCTTAATCGCCTGGGAGATATCGGCAGAAATTTTGACCCGCTTCTCCATAACACCATAAGCGCCACAATCGTTAAAGGCGGTGATAAAATAAACGTAATTCCGGGCGAGATCTCTCTTCATCTCGACGGGCGGATTCTGCCGGGTTTTACGTCCGACGACATTCTTTCGGAATTGCGTAAAATTACCGGAGACGATTTTGAAATCGAAATGATAAGATACGAGCCGAGACCGGGTGAACCGGATACCGGCCTGTTCGATATGCTGGCAGGGATTCTGAAGGATGCCGACCCTGCGGGGATTCCGATGCCCCTTCTTATGCCGGGTGTCACGGACGGCCGCCATTTTTCGCGCCTCGGGATACAGACTTATGGATTCCTCCCGATGAATCTGCCTGAAGACTTCAGATTTTTTGATACCATACATGCCGCTGATGAGCGGATACCCAAAGAAGCGGTTCGCTTCGGCGCTGACGCGATATTTGAGTTGCTGAAGCGCTACGGTAAAAAAGGCTGATGAAAGGTTTTACTGTTGAACTGTAACATCAAAAAATATTCCGACAACCTGTTCCTTATAACTCTTCCGCCCGTTGCGCCGGGGTTTGAAAACTTCATAGGAGTCTGGCTTTACAGGGGGGAAATTAATTTTATCGTGGACGTCGGAACATCCTCCACAGCGGATGCGCTTCTCGGCGCCATCAGGGAAGCCGGTGTTGAACGCCTCGATTATATCTTCTTAACACACATTCATGTAGACCATGCGGGAGCAATCGGTGAAATCGCCGCCCGTTTCCCAGAGACCCCGGTTGTCTGTCACAGGGACGGAATCTCTCATCTTGCCGATCCGGAAAAATTATGGAAAGGAACAATAAAGGCTCTCGGGAGTATTGCGGATGCCTATGGTCCCGTAAAACCGGTTTCTCCTGACCGCCTTTACGATGCATTGCTGCTCGATAATTGCCCGGTAGTGCCTGTCATGACACCCGGCCATTCCATTCATCATATAAGTTACATATACAAGGACTGCCTCTTTGCCGGAGAGGCCGGAGGAGTATATTACCGTCTTCCGTCCGGCCGCGGGTACATGCGGCCGGCAACACCTCCGAAATTTTTCCGCGATCTCGCGCTGGAAAGCATCGATATGCTTGTTTCAAAAAGCCCGGGAAAAATCTGTTACGGCCATCTCGGCCTGAAAGATAATGCGGTTTTGATGTTAAAGGAGCATAAAAAGCAGCTCTATTTGTGGGAAAATATAATCAGAAATGAAATGAGCAGATTCAGTGACAATGACCTGGTTTCAAGGTGCATGAGAGTTCTGCTGGCAAAAGACCCTCTGCTTACAGGGTTTTTCAGTATGAATGAAGATATGAAGGAGAGAGAAAAGATATTTTTTGCAAACAGCATAAAAGGCTTCGCCGATTACATCAGTTCACTTTCGCATACTGATAATTCTTAATCCCTCAAGCGTCAAATCCGGCTCAATCGCTTCAATAGTGTTTGAAACATTAAACATCAAAGGCGAGAGGCCTCCGGTTGCGATTACTTTGGGATTTGTTTTCATTTCGGATTTCATTCTTGCAACCATTCCGTCGACAAGTCCCGCATACCCGAAAATTATCCCTGATTTCATGCTTTCCGCAGTATCCCTGCCGATAACTTTCTCAGGAGGAAGGAATATCTCAACGCGCGGCAGCTTGGAAGCCCTTATGAAAAGCGCCTCTGCCGCGATCATTATTCCGGGACTGATAGCGCCTCCGAGATATTCGCCCTTTTCAGAGATGGCGTCGAATGTGGTTGCGGTTCCGAAATCAATAACTATGAGACTCTTTTTATATTTTTCGTAAGCAGCTACGGAATTGACTATTCTGTCGGCCCCTACTTCTGAAGGGTTGCTGGTAAGTATGGGCATGGCTGGATAGGATCTGGCGTCAACCCAGTGGGGGGCGTGACCGAGATATTTGCGGCAGAACGAATCGAGGATCGTCACAAGAGGCGGGACAACGCAGGAGATAATTGTTTTTCCGATATTTTCAGGATTGATGCTGCCGGTCGCAAAAAGACCTCTTGCAAGAATGTTAAACTCATCTTCGGTTGTGTTATGCTCGGTGCGGACCCGCCAGTCCCTTACAAGATGGCTCCCGGCATAAATCCCTATGACAATGTTCGTGTTTCCTACGTCAATTACTAGAAGCATCTCTTTAATCCTTTTGCCCTGTCTTCGAATATCGAACTTCGAATTTCGAACTTAGAAGGTCGGACATCGGACTTCGAATATCGTACATCGCTCAATAAAGGATTGAAGGGCTTG
>JAUPLM010000311.1 GCA_030836965.1 Thermodesulfobacteriota bacterium
CGATGTTCAATGTTCGATGTTCTTTATCTAACGCCTCATTCTTAATCGGCTTTTTTCCTTAAAAAAGTCGGAACATCAAGATCACTGTTATCAATAACCAATCCCTTGTAGCCTCTGTAAGTAGCGCCACCCGATTCGCCGGCAGCCTGTTGCCTGCGTATGAAAGTCGGCTCATCATAAATCGCGGCGTTTTTCATGTCTTCAATCGTCAGGCTTCTCACTTTTCCTCTCAGAGCGGATTTATCATCTTTTTCCGGTTTGACCTCCTCATTCGGCTGGCCGATTCCGGTCGCTATAACTGTTACCCTAATATCATTTCCGAGGCTGTCATCTATGGCGGTCCCCCAGATTATGTCGGCATCTTCACCTACTTCTTTGTAAATTCTGTCAGAAGCTTCGGTCATTTCTTCCATTGTCAGGTCGCTGCTGCATGTTATGTTCATCAAAACACCCTTTGCGCCTGCGATGGAAATGTCTTCCAGGAGAGGGTGGGATATTGCCCGTTCGGCCGCTTCAACCGCCCTGTTTTCGCCGTTTCCTATCCCGATACCCATTATTGCCATACCGGCCTTTGACATTGTCGTCTTAACGTCTGCAAAATCGAGGTTGACGAGACCCGGCATCATGATCAGGTCGGTAATTCCCTTAACCGAATGGAGAAGAACTTCATCCGCTCTCAGGAACATATCCAGCGCTTTTGCATTCTTTGAAGCAAGGCCTCTAAGTCTGTCATTGGGAATTGTTATCACGGTGTCTGCATGCTTCTTGAGTTCATTGATTCCCTCTTCAGCCTGCTTCATTCGCTTTTTCCCCTCAAAGGAAAAAGGCTTTGTTACGACTGCGACTGTGAGCGCTCCTATTTCCTTACATATCTTGGCTATGACGGGAGCGGCTCCGGTTCCTGTTCCTCCGCCGAAACCGGCGGTGATAAAAACCATGTGACTGCCCTCAAGCGCTTTTCTTATTGTTTCTTCGTTTTCAAGCGCGGCCTCGCGCCCGATTTGAGGAATGGCCCCAGCCCCAAGCCCCTGGGTCAGTTTTTCCCCGAGCTGAATTCTGATCGAAGCCATCGATTTTTCAAGTGCCTGAGAATCGGTATTGGCTGCGATGAACTTTACGCCTACGAGGTTGGAAGATATCATGTTGTTGATTGCGTTTCCACCCGCACCTCCCACGCCAATTACCTTGATTTTTGCCGAATTTTCACTTTCTACGATGCTGAACATATTTCACCCCCATGAAATAATTGTTATGGACTACGATCCCGGTTATAAAATATTAAGTGTAAAAAATCGAATTTCGTACCTCGAATATCGAACTTCGATGTCCGGCGTCCGATATTCTGCTCATCAATCCTTGAACCCTGTTTTCAAATCACTTCGCTGAACCATTTCTTCATTCTGCTCATAACCCTGTTGAAGATATTTCCGTCGCGGATTCTGAATTTCTTTCTGGTTTGGTTTTTTGCTCCGTATATGACGAGCCCGACCCCGGTCGCATACATAGGGTTATTCACAACGTCAACGAGCCCGCCGATTCCCATGGGCTTTCCGAGGCGGGTTGGAAGATTAAAAACCGATTCAGCTATTTCCGTTACATCATTTAGCAAGGCGGATCCTCCGGTTAAGACTATGCCTGAAGGAACCAGATTTTCCATTTCAGCTCTGTATATTTCCCTTTTTATCAGGGTAAAAATCTCTTCCATGCGCGGCTCGAGAATTTCGCCTAGTATCTGGCGCGAAAGCTTTCTCGGCGTACGTCCTCCCATGCCCGGAACTTCGATCATTTCATCGTTCCCTATGTTTTTAGCGACGCAGCTTCCGTATTTTATCTTGATTTTTTCAGCTTCGGGAATCGGAGCTCTCAAGCCAACTGCTATATCGTTAGTCAGATTATTGCCTCCCAGCGCAAGAACGAAAGTGTGTTTGATGTTTTTCCCGGAAAAAACAGCAAGGTCAGTCGTTCCCCCGCCCAGATCCAGTAGTATTGCTCCGAGCTCTTTTTCTTCGTCGGTCAGAACAGCTTCTCCGGAAGCAAGCGCTTCAAGTACTATATCGCACACGTCGAGGCCCGAACGGTTTGCGCATTTAACAATATTATGGGCGGATGTCACTGCGCCTGTCACAATATGTATTTTTGCTTCGAGCCTTACACCGGCCATTCCTATCGGATTCTGTATTCCCGCCTGTTCATCTACTATATATTCCTGAGGGAGTACGTGTATTACTTCACGATCCATGGGGATTGCCACCGCCCTTGCCGCTTCAATGACACGCTCGATGTCCTGCTGGGTCACTTCAGGTCCTTTGATCCCTACAATCCCTCTGCTGTTGAAGCCTGTGATGTGGCCTCCGGCGATTCCGGCGTATACGGATGATATTTCGCATCCGGCCATTAGTTCAGCCTCTTCAACCGCTTTTTTTATTGAATCGACGGTTGATTCGATATTTACAACTACACCTTTCCTCAGACCTATGGAAGGATGAGTGCCTATTCCGATTATGTTTATTGCACTATCGGTGACTTCGCCGACAACCGCACATATTTTGGTTGTACCGATATCAAGGCCGACTACGATGTTATCGCGTGACGGCATTTCAAACCTCCTTTGTACCTTTGCGCTTTTGCGCCTTTATATCTTTCTCTTCCGCTCCCCGGACCTCTTGTGTCCTTAAGTTTTCAGATTCGTCAGACGGTCTTTTATTTGCCGGGCTTACAACTACACGGTTAAGGCTGTTGTTTAAATCCACTGTTTCAAAATCCGGAAAGTCCGGGCCGTTTTTAACGTAGTGAAGTACGTTTTTCAGTCTTTCAAACTTATCCTGATAGTTGTCATATCCGAGCTTGATGGCTTTCATCCCGTCAAAAGCATGAATTGTGAGGCCGATTTCCCTGTCCACACGAATCAGTTTGATCTCGTTGCCGGGAAGAACCGTTTCGGCCTTTTGCCCGAGTTTCAAAACGCTCATTACAGCATTAAACGCAGCGGTTCTCCTTGCTCCGCTTAAATTTAAATCTGAAAAGGCCAGGCCTTGTATTACCGGAACCCCACCCGGATCTGCGGCGGCCTTTTCTTTGAATATTTCCCCGCTCTCATTGAGTAAAAATTCTTTTCCAAGATCGAGAACTGCGATGCATTTGTGCTCCGTAATTTTTATTATTATTCCCGAAGGGATTTTCCTGCCGACTTCGGCTTCAGCCACCCATGGATTTGCCATGATTTTTTTTCTGACCATTGATATATTGACTGACAGAATATTATCACCGGGATATATTCCGGCTTCCTTTATTATTTCTTCCCCGGATAAGACTCTGTTCCCTTCAACTTCAATCGTTTTTGTCCTGAAATAATCGCACTGTGTCAGAAAGTCATATCCGAATATGTATAACAGACTGAGGGCAGGGATAATCGCGACAGCAAGGGCCGTCTTAATATAAAAGAGAATCCGATCTTTGATGCCGGCGCCCTTCTTTCTGTTGTATCTGTTTCTGTGAAAAAGTTTCTTCTTCTTTTTAAATCCCAACAATTTTAACCTCCGGTTCAAGAATAATACCGAATCTGTCAGATACTTTCTGTTGTACCAGCCGCATAAGCGCAAGTATATCGGAGGCCGATGCCTTGCCTGAGTTTACAATAAAATTGGCGTGCTTTGCCGAGATTTCCGCTCCGCCGATCCTTGTTCCTTTAAGGCCGGCCATATCGATAAGCTGCCCCGCTGTTTTGCCCGCAGGAGGGTTTTTAAAGAAGCATCCCGCGCTCGGCTTATCAGACGGCTGATTCTCCCGTCTCTTTTTCATAATTTCTCCGGCCTCTTTTTCCAGCAGAGACGGATCCGACCGGCGGAGTCTGAAACTGCCGTCTATTATTATCGGCGCTCCCTTGCCTCTGTCCGTCAGGCTTTTATTCCAGGAGAGATTCCTGTATGAAAAAACCATCTCATCCTTTGCTATTTTCAACATCTCGCCGGAAGATATCATGACATTTACCGAGACAAGAATATCCGATACCGCCCCGTACGATGTGCCTGCATTCATCATAATTGCTCCGCCGACAGTTCCGGGAATTCCGAGAGCAAAGTTCATGCCCGATAACCCTTCTCTGATAGCGTAACGGCACAGAGCTTGTGCCTTTACGCCGGCCATAGCCGTAACTAAAACCGGTTCCGTATCTTTCCCTGAACAAGAAATTCCGCTTAAGCATTTTGTGATAAGAATAACTATTCCGGGTATTCCATTATCCTTTACGAGGAGATTCGATCCGTCTCCTATCACAATGTACGGAATGCCCTTATTCCCCGACCAGATTATAATTTCCGTAAGCTGCTCGAGACTTTCAGGCACGGTAAAGGCCTCGGCAGGACCCCCGACCCTGAAATAAGTATGTCTCGACATAGGTTCGTCAAATGCGACACAACTGCCAAGCATATTCATGAGACGGTTTCTGGAATCCTGATCAAGCAGCATTTTACTTTTTTACATTCCTCTTTTTATGCTTCATTAATCCTTCAAGTACCGCCATACCGATCTTCCATACGTCTCCTGCTCCCTGTGTCAGCAGGATATCGTTTTTTCTTAATATACTGTTAAGATATGTTACAGCGCTTTCGTGCCCTTCGATGTAAGTAACTTCCTTATGGCCGTGGGAGGCGATCCCTTCGCACAATGAAACCGAATCGACTCCTTCAATCTTTTTTTCACCCGCAGAATAGATGGGGAGGATCAGAAGGTGATCGGACTGATAGAAAGCGCGTGTAAAATCATCAAAGAGAGCCTTTGTTCTCGTATAACGGTGCGGTTGAAATACTACCACTATACGTTTATCCGGCCAGCTTTCCTTTGCAGCCTGCAAAGTCGTTTTTATTTCGGTCGGATGGTGTCCGTAATCATCCACGACGGTAATACCTTTCGCCTCTCCTTTTATTTCAAGCCGGCGCTGTACTCCCTGCAAGGTTTCAAGCGCGTTTTTTATGATATTAAAAGGTATGCCGAGTTCCATGCCGACTGCTATGCCGGCCATGGAATTATACACATTATGAATTCCCGGGAGATTCAGGGTGATTTCTCCGAGATTTTTTCCGTGCCGGTAGACTTTATATCTGCTTTTCAGTCCTTCAATAGAAATATTTTTGACATGAAAATCCGCCTGGGAACTCATACCGTAAGTGGTGTAGCGCTTTTTTATTTTTGGAATGATATCCTGAACAAATTCATTGTCGAGGCAGAGTACCGCAAGGCCGTAAAAAGGAATCCTGTCGATGAATTCAATAAATGCATTTTTTATGTCGTCAATATCCCTGTAGAAATCAAGGTGCTCCCTGTCGATATTGGTGACTACAGCTATTGCGGGAGAATATTTCAGAAAAGAGCCGTCGCTTTCATCCGCCTCCGCCACGATAAAATTACCCTGCCCCAGAAGAGCGTTTGAACCTATGCTTTTTAATTTACCGCCTATTACCACCGTAGGATCGAGGCCTCCTTTTGCAAGTACCGAAGCAATAAGAGATGTGGTTGTTGTTTTCCCGTGAGCTCCCGCGACCGCAATGCTGTATTTGAGCCGCATCAGTTCAGCAAGCATTTCAGCCCTTGGTATTACCGGAACAGATGTCTGCGCCGCGGCTATAACTTCCGGGTTATCGGGGCTTATTGCTGAAGATATTACGACCACGTCGGCGCCTTCTATCCGGCTGCCGTGATGCCCTTTATACACAGTGCCTCCGAGGCTTTTTAAGCGTTCGGTTATATCGGTTGACGCAGTGTCGGAGCCCGAAACCTTATAACCGAGATTCAGAAGCAATTCGGCTATGCCGCTCATGCCTATTCCGCCTATTCCTACAAAATGAATGTGGTATTTTTTCTGATACATGCCTCTGTGCCTTTGTCGTTCAGTGCCTTTGCCCCTGTTAGTTTTTGGTCTAAGGTTTATAGTTTCCGGTTTCCGGCTTACGCCTCACTCCTCAAGCCTCTTCACTATTTCATAACAGTCGTTTACTATGATTTCAGCCGCATCTGGCCTGCTGAATTTTTTTGCCGCAGATGCCATTTTGTACAGTTCCGGGGTGTGTCCCGCAAAATATTCAATTTTTTCAGCAAGCATCTTACCGTTTAAATCAGCTTCTCTGATAATTATCGCCGCACCTGCATCGGAAAGCGCACGGGCATTTATTGTCTGATGGTCATCGGCCGCAAAAGGATAGGGGATGAAAATCGCTCCCCGCCCCATGGCCGTCACTTCCGCAATGGTAGTAGCTCCGGCCCTGCATATTATCAAATCGGCCTGGCCGTAACGCTTTGCCATATCGTCAAAAAACGGTTTTACAACGCCGGGAATTCCGGATTGCGCATAAAAACCGGCAACGCTTTTTTCGTCGGATGCGCCGGTTTGATGCACGAATAGATATTTCTCTTTAGCTTTAATATGCAAAAGGGCATCGCCAATTGCCATATTGATGCTGTGTGCTCCCTGGCTCCCGCCAAGCACAAGAACGGTAAAAGGCTTTTCAGCCCCGGAACCTGTTACGGTATCCGCTTTTGCGGCATCTGTTGCGGC
>JAUPLM010000312.1 GCA_030836965.1 Thermodesulfobacteriota bacterium
ACCGATCTGTATGAGCGAGCTGTTGATCATCACAACACCGCCTGGCTTGACGACCGGGGCGAACTTTTCAAGAGAAGGCCGGTTCATCGCAACAAGATGCAGGGGATTCCTTACTATCGGGGAACCTATCGGCCTGTCGCTTATAACGACCATGCAATACGCCGTCCCTCCGCGCATTTCCGGGCCGTAAGAAGGAATCCATACCACCTCATACCCCTGCTCCATAGCGGCGTGAGCCAGTATTTTCGCGCTGAAAAGTATCCCCTGACCGCCGAATCCGGCAAACATTACTTCACTTTGCATCGGTTCCTCCTTCGGCCTTCTCCGGAGTTTTTATCTCACCAAGAGGGTAATAAGGGATAAGTGTTTCTTCAGCCCATTTTACCGCTTCGACGGGTGTTAGTCCCCAGTTGGTGGGACATGTGCTCACCAGCTCCACAAAGCTGAAGCATCTGCGTTCAAGTTGATATTGAAAGGCCGTTTTAATCGCTTTTTTCGCCTTGACGATATATTTGGGTTTTATTACCGACTGCCTCGAAATATATGCCGGAGTATTAAGCGCCGCGAGGAGTTCCGAAACCTTTATGGGCATTCCGACATCGTTGACATCGCGGCCGGAAGGCGAGGTTGTCGTACGCTGGCCCGGCATTGTTGTCGGAGCCATCTGCCCGCCGGTCATTCCGTAAACGGCATTATTTATGAATACCGTTGTGAATTTCTCTCCCCTGTTTGCGGCATGAATGATTTCGCCCATGCCTATACTCGCAAGGTCGCCGTCTCCCTGGTAAGTGAAGACCACGAGATCAGGACGGACCCTCTTTATTCCGGTCGCCATCGCCGGGGCCCTCCCATGAGCCGCCTCCTGAAAATCGAAAGTAAAATAGTTGTAAGCCAGAACAGCGCACCCGACAGGCGCAATGCCTACCGTCCGGCCTCTGACGCCCAGCTCGTCGATCACCTCGGCGACAAGCCTGTGGGCTACACCATGGGTACAACCCGGGCAGTAATGACTCTCCTGTACTGCAAGAGCTTCCGGCCTTTTAAATGTTTTTCCCATTACATTTGCTCCTTATAAATAAATGATGAACTCATAAAAAGTCATATGTGAACGGATTTGAGATTTTTGGGAAACAGATTTTTAAAGAACCAAGCGTTAAAAATCATCCGCCACATTTTTTGGCGGATGATTTAGCGAAGTGATTTAAAAATCCCCAAAAAGCTCATTAAGTGAACATATTTTGACTTTTTACAATGCCATCAATAAATCATCAAATCTCTCTCATCTTACATGCTATGAAAGACAGGATTTGACGACATCCATTATCTCTTCCGGTGTAGGCACTTCCCCACCGCACTTTCCATACCATTTTACAGGGCATTTCCCATGCACACACCTTTCAACATCCTCTACCATCTGTCCCATGCTCATCTCGACGCTCAATGCCATACGGCAGCTCTTTTTCGAAGCCGCCTGAAAAACCGCATCCTCCGGGAAAGGAAACAATGTCTGGGGCCTTATCATGCCCACATCGATGCCTTCCGCCTTCAGGTTATCGATGGCGGTTTTGCAGACCCTGCTCATGGTTCCGTAGCTGACTATAAGGATTTTGTAGTCGGAATCAGTATTATATGGCTCGAATCTGATCTCCTCACGCTTCATCCTTTCGTATTTTTCTTTCAGAATCAGGTTATTTTCATTCAGTTTGACAGGATCGAGAAACAGGGATTTCACAAGATTCCGTTTTTCGCTCTTTCTCGTATCCATTCCGTTAGTAGCCCAGTCGTCCTTATTGCTCGGTTCCGACTTGAGATTTTCCGGAAACTCAACGGGCTCCATCATTTGTCCGATAAGGCCATCGCCCAGAATCATGACCGGATTACGGTATTTCTCCGCAAGGGGGAAAGCCATCATTACCATTTCGACCGCTTCCTGGACGCTCGCAGGCGCCATTACAAGCAGCCTGTAGTCTCCGTGCCCTCCTCCTTTGGTCGCCTGAAAATAATCCGCCTGGGACGGAAGAATCCCGCCCAGCCCCGGTCCGCCTCTCATGATATTTACAAATACAGCCGGGCACTGTGCTCCGGCGATATAACTTATCGCTTCACTCATAAGGCTTATGCCCGGGCTTGACGACGTTGTAAAGACCCTTTCTCCGCAGGCGGAGGCCCCGAAAATCATGTATCCCACTGCGACTTCACTCTCGCCCTGCAGAAAAAGACCGCCTGCTTCAGGCATCCTGTGCGAAAGATATTCAGCCACTTCCGATTGCGGGGTGATAGGATAAGCAAAATAATTCAGGCAGCCCGCTCTTATACCGGCTTCACCTATTGCTTCATTTCCCTTCATCAGAATCTTGCCCATTTTATTCTTCCTCCTTATTTCCGTCCGTTTTGCCGCCATCTTCAGTGCCGGTTATGCTGATAGCGACATCCGGGCACATGATGCAGCATGTCGAACAATAAACACAATCCTCCGGACGAGCCTGATAAGCGGGAAAATAACCCTTTGTATTTACCTCTCCGGATATTTCGAGAACTTTTTTGGGACATACCGCAATACACAAACCGCACCCTTTGCATCTGTCCGCATCGATAGAATGTTTATAAGCCATTTATACTCCTTGATTTCAGGCTGCCTCAGCAAGGCAACCGGTATTTTCATTCCAAACCCGATCAACCTGCAACAACATATATAAACCGGATCTTTTCACTTCTCCCTTAACTTACTAAAGCACAGCAGCTTTTTTCCAGGGCGGAACGAGCTGCCTGTGCAATTTTAGAACAGGGCATGAGAACCGCTTCATGTCGATTTCATCCGAAAGCCAGGAAGGAACAGTAATAAATTCCAGAGGAAGCCCTGTTTTTTCGGACACCGTTGAAACAAAATCATACCCGTCATATACAATATCTGCCGTTGTTTCATCTATAAGATTCGCGTTTCCGATAATGCCGCTGACCTGCATG
>JAUPLM010000313.1 GCA_030836965.1 Thermodesulfobacteriota bacterium
CGGAGCGTTTGAAAGAAAAGACATGGTCGAGCCGTTCGCAGGAAAATCTTTTTCGATGAAACCGGGCGAAATAAGCGAGCCAGTTTTGACACAGTTCGGTTGGCATATAATCAAAGTGGATAAGATAAACGAAGAAAAAGTTTTTTCTCTTAAAGAGATCGAGAGCGGAATCAGGAAAAAAATCGCCGAAGACAAAACAAAGAAGCTTGCATACAGCGAAGCAGAAGCCGTTTATGATGAGGCAGCCAGGGTGAACAGTCTTGCAAAGGCGGCTGAAAAACAGGGGCTTATATTAAAGACGACCGATCTTTTTTCAAAAGATGATGTTCAACGGGCAGCCGGCACCGATATTCCTTCCCTGATTGCGGCAGGCGCTCTTGAACTCTCCGAGAAAGAGATAAGCGATGTAAAGGATATCGGGAGCGGTTATACTGTTTTTGAAGTAATTGAAAAGATCCCGCCGAAAACGCCTGATCTCAAGGATGTGAAGGAAGCGGTAACGGCTGATCTTGTCAGGGAAAAGCAGGAGGAAAAAGCCGGAAAAGAGGCTGAGACGCTCCTTGCCGATCTTAAAAAAGGCGGCGACCTGCGGAAGGAGAGCGCCCGGTACGGGATTTCCCAGGATGAAACCGGCTTTTTCACAAGGAATGAGAATATGGGGAAAATAGGATATGAGCCGGAGCTTGCGGATACGGCTTTCAAGCTTTCGAAGGATAAACCCTATTCTGAAAAACCGGTGAGAGGAAAGAAAGGCTATTACCTGCTTAAGTTTAAAGAAAGAAAGGATCCGGATACCGCGCTCTTTGAGAAAGAGAAGGAGAGCCTGATAAAGACCCTGCTTGAACAGAAAAAGTTGAAAACCTTTGAAGCGTGGCTTGCCGGTGTTAAGAGCGGCAGTAAGGTCATGATTGAAAAGGAATTTCAGGAATAAGCCGTTGTTTATAAATAATGGTTTCGTAAAAAGTCAAAATATGCGCACTCAACTCCGATAGCAGTATAGGCCGGTGACCGGGATTATTTCCTGCCTCTCTCTTCAGACCTCCCACCGGGAGGAGAGGAAAACGCAGGAAATAATTTACGGCTTACCAATATGAGGCATCGGGATAACATTTCACAAAAAGGTGATTCGATGGGCGCAGATGATGAAAAGAAATACGAATATCATGCAAAGAAATGTCCGGAATGCATGACCTATATCCCGATTGATGCTGATGTATGCCCCACCTGTAAAAAACGGGTCGGCAAAGCCACTGAATCGGGAATGGCCAGGAAAGCGACAGACTGGAAGTCGTATATATTGCTGGTTATATCCTGGACCGGTCTTGCCCTTTACATCTGGTGGGCTTTTTTAAGGGAGTAATTTTTAGTTTAAAAACGGTAATTGTACGAATCCGGAGAATATTTCCCCAGTGTTCCGGCATCTATCGAATCGAGAAAACGGGAGGGGCGGTTTAAGACCATTCCCGTGCTTCTGTCATAAACATCTTTCGGATATGTGAAATAGAGGCTCTTTTTCGCCCTTGTCGCTGCGACATACATGAGCCTGAGCTCCTCTTCAAGCTCTTCGGGATTGTTTATGGAATGCGACGACGGAAATCTTCCGTCGAGCGTCCATATGACGAATACCGTGTGCCATTCAAGTCCCTTTGCCGAATGGATGGTTGAAAGAACAAGGCGGTCATCCCCGTTTGAATTGACGGAGAGCGAATCGTCAACGCTGGTGTTTGGCGGTTCAAGCGCCATATCGGTCAGAAACTCCGTCAGGTTGTTATATCTTCCCATGATCGACAAAAGGTGCTCAAGATCTTTTTCCCTTTTGGGATAGTCGTCAAACTGCTCCTTCAGAAGCGGCAGATAATACGCGACTACAGCCTCTCCTATATCCTGAACGGACATGACGCCAAGATCGATTTTACAGAAAAGTTCTTTAAGCCTGCTTAAATTCCCTGATGCTGATTTTTGTATTTTGGCCGTCAGAAGACCGGAATATCCCGAGTTTTCCTCCGATATCGCGGCGAAGATATTTTCAGCCGTTTGCCTGCCGATCTTGTCCACAAGGATAAGCAGTCTCTGCCAGCTCAGCCTGTCTTTGGGATTTACAAGAACTTTCAGATGGGCGAGCACATCCTTGATGTGCGCGGATTCGACGAATTTGAATCCTCCCACTTTTTTAAATGGAATCCCGTTTCGTGTAAGCTCGATTTCAAGATCAAACGAATGATATCCCGCTCTGAAAAGAACTGCTATATCATTCAAGGCCACGTTGTTCCGGGTCAACTCCTCTATTTTTTCCACTATGAATCGTGACTGACTGTTTTCATCCGAAGCCCGCACCAGAAGAGGCTTTGTTCCCCCGGATCTTCTTGTAAAAAGGACTTTTGAATATTTCTCCGATGCTCTTTCGATGATCACGTTGGTCAGGTCGAGTATAGGCTGATCGCTCCGGTAATTTTCTTCAAGGGCGATTATCCGGGCGCCCGGAAACAAGACGGGGAATTTCATTATGTTTTTGAAATTAGCGCCCCTGAATGCATAGATGCTCTGGGAATCGTCACCGACAGCCATTATGTTTTTATTTCTGCCGGTAAGAAGAGATACTATGTCTGCCTGGATCTTGTTGGTGTCCTGGTATTCATCAACCATTATGTGTTCGTAAGAGGAAGAAATAATCTCCTGCAAATCCGGATGCTCCTCCATAAGCGATTTGAAATAAACCAGCAGATCGTCATAATCGAGGTATGAATGCTCCCGTTTACGTTTCACATATGAATTGTGTATTGCGGCGATAGTCTCAA
>JAUPLM010000314.1 GCA_030836965.1 Thermodesulfobacteriota bacterium
CGTTTATGGCAACGTCAACCGTCCCGCGCGAATTGGATGCCGCCGCAAAAACGAAATCGGCAAGCGTGAAAATCGCTCCGCCATGAACGCTGTTTACGGCGTTAAGATGGTGCCTTTTTATTTCCATCACGGCTTTTGCCCGGCCTTCCGAAAGCTCAAGAAGCTCTATTCCGGAATGACCGGCAAATCTGTCGTTTTCCCGGAAAAAGTCCAATAAATTTTTCAACTTTAAGCCTCCTTTATTAAATCAGGACGCGAATTTTCTCTTCCATTCAGCTTCCGAGCCTTTTGTCGCTTCTGGCGAATTTGAGGAAGTCGGGCAGGTTTTGCATGACTCTCTTCCAGCTGTCCGGCGAACGCCAGATCATGCTCGTATAGCCGATAAGTGTTTCAGGCCTCATGAAGTGCTTCCTGTAAAACAATTTGAAAAGTTCTTCGAGCCGCTCTTTGGTCATGCCTTTCGGAATGAAAAGAAAATTCATACAATCCATGAGATCCCAGTCTTCGTTGAATTCTCCCATTTCATGTATTTTCTCATAAATCGGCGAACCCGGAAACGGGGTGAATTTCGCGACGTTTAATTCATCAATCGGGTTTGAAAAGAGATATTTCATGCTTTTTTCGATCCCGGCCTCCGTTTCACCGGGAAGTCCCATCATAAAAAGTCCTTTTGTCCGTATGCCGGCTTTTTTGATCAGACGGATCTTTTCCGACAGCATGGAAAGATTCGCGTTCTGCCTGTGCTGCGCAAGAAGATCTTCGTCGCCGGTCTCTATTCCGAGACTGATCATCCAGCAGCCTGCCTCTTTGAGCAAAAGAAGAAGTTCGTAATCTACATGTTCGGCTCTTGCCACGCAATTGAAAGAAATTTTCCGCGGCCCGTTGATCATCATTTTTGCAAAATCGATAACTCTTTCCCTCTTGAACGTAAACTGGTCATCATAGAAAATAATGTGTTTTACTCCGAAACGGTCATGGAGGTAGTTCACATGCTCATACATATATTCGGCGGAGTTGTAACGGAAAGATCGGCCGAAAACGGAACGGTCGCAATAACTGCAAGCATACGGGCATCCGCGGCTTGATATGCAGCTTGAGCTGGGTGCTTTCGGATAACTGAATAAAAGCGCCTTATATGCCGAGGGGAAGCCTTCAAGCTTTTCATATGAAGGAAAAGGGAGTTTATCGAGATCGAGCACCGTTGATCTCCGGCCTGTAAAGCGTATTTCACCTTCTTTTTCACGGTATATGACGCCGGGGACGGAAGAGATATTCTCCCCGTTATTTTCCATCAATTCCGCAAGGGTTTCCTCTCCTTCGCCTATAACTGTAAAATCGATTATGGGATAGTCTTTTAAAATTCTTTCTTTCAGAGCCGAAACGTGGGCTCCACCGAAAACTACTTTTATATCCGGAAGGATGCTTTTTGCCAGTTTTGCCGTCCGGATTCCGTCATGGAAAGTTGAAGTGGTACAGCTAAGTCCGAGAAAGGCGGGTTTTTCAGATTCAAGATAACCGCGAATCAGGCTGTCGGAATCAGGCCGGGCATAACAGTCAATAATCGAAGCGGCAATTCCCCGTTTTTCCAGATATGCTGCTATTCCGGCAAGACCTATCGGCGGAATCATGCTTGCTATTCTTGAAATGTCCTTCCCGGCAGCCTCTTTACCGTAACCTAAGGGGTGAACAAGAAGAATATTTTTTGAATTGAGAAATGTCAAAGCCGTCAACTATTTAAGGTGTCTCAGATTTTTAAGCGCATATTTCTGCAGTTTCCTGTTCGGGGCTTCCTGCGAGACCTTCTCAAGTGTCGATGCGTATTTTGCCTGGCCAGATGTCCCAAGCGCGTTGCAAAGCCAGGCCATTGCTTCAACAAAATCCCTGCTGCCCGAATTACTGGTGTATCCTTTAAGCAGTTCTTCATTGACTACGTCAAGAACCGCCGGATCGTTCGGATACAGTTTTAAGGCGATTTTAGCGGCCTCTTCCTTGTCTTTTAAACTTGAAGATCTCAGCATGTTTATAACTTCGCCGGAGGTGCGTGTTTTTTTGGCGGAAGAGCCCCTGGACGAAAGCGCCTCTTCCAGAGCTCTATCCACGGTAGGCTCTCTTTGAACCGGCTGCAAGGTGCCAACGATGCTGCTTACAAGCTGCCCATAGGACATGGACCCGGGAGATTCTTCCTTCAACACCTCCCCCTCCGCTATCTTATCTCTTACTGCGGTGACTTTTATCTTGCCTGTTTCAATCCGCTGAACATCCAGTATTTCTCCGGTTTTGGGATGCTTGATGATTTTGCCCTCTTTATACACCAGAAATTCCATTCCTTCTTTAACGCCGGCCATTCTGCCGAGGTCAATGGTAACCTTTGAGTCGGTTTTATTGACGATATAGCCTTCCAGAGGAAAGTTTTTTATTATTTTTTCCGACATCTGGACAACCAGATCCTGAAGTCTTACGGCGGTGGAGCTTTTAACATTTTCGGCTGCAATAATTGAAGCGGTCTCCACGTCTATGATTCTGGCGTTTATTTCAAATACATTCTGCAGCTTCATAACCGAACCGCTTATTATGGTTTTTACACCGAGAAATCTCCCGATCTTGGTTGCGGTGGTCGCGTCAACAATTCCGGTCATTGAAAGTTTCTGTTCCTCCAGAAGCTTTTTTAATAATCCCCGTTCGATAACCTCAAAACGGCCGGCCTTGACCAGAGCGGTGATAAACCATTCCGCCACAATTATACCCATATCCTGGGTTTCAAACCCTTCTCCCTGGAGCTGGAAATCCAGAACCGCGATTTTCGTTTTCCGGAAATCCGCCGCCCCCGCCTGAGCTTGAATCATAACCGAAAGAATCGGAATCATTAATAAAGTAACTATGTATTTTTTCATCAAAACTCCTTTTGATCCGGCAATAAAACCGGTTTTAACCTCATGCCGGCACAATACCTCCGCACGGCGAAAGCGAGTTCTTAAAACCCGCTGACTTTATATATAAAAAAGTCAATCATTGAATAAGTCGGTCGTCATTTCAACTGTCAGGCCGTCGCCGTGTAACAGGCGTTCGGCCAGGCCAAGTGTTTTGGGAAGTTCGTACCCGAAAAAATAGCGCAATGCAACAAATTTCCCGCTGTAGAAAGCCTGCTCAGCTTTATTCAGGCTGTTTTCCGGCGCTTTCCGGGCGGCAAGACCCTGAAGCAGCCACTGCCATGCAACGGCTGTAATTCCGAACAATTCCAGGTATAGAGTTGAATCAGCAAGATAATGTTCAACTCCCTTTTCCATGAATATCCGCATGAGATGACCGGTAACATTTTCAAGCATTTTAAGGGCATCGCCCATTTGCCGCGCAAAAGGCCGAAGTTCTGAAAACTCTCCGGCAAGTGTAATGGTATTCCGGATCTCATCGGTGAAAAGCGTGAATGCTCTGCCGTTTTGCGCGACCACCTTACGCCCGAGAAGATCCATGCCCTGAATTCCTGTGGTGCCTTCATGGATGGGGTGGATGCGCGCATCCCGGTAATACTGCTCGATCGTATAATCGTCGCAGTATCCGGATCCGCCGAAGCATTGCAAGCCCTGGCTTATGGATTCTATCCCCATCTCGGACGGGTAACTCTTGGCAACGGGTGTTAAAATCTCCAGCAGAAGCTGATATTTTTCCTTCTTGTCTTCAGGAAGCACTTGGATCATATCGACGTATCTGCTGCACTGCATGAAAAGAGCAAGTGAGCCTTCCACTATCTCTTTTTGAAACAGCAGCATACGTATGAAATCAGCGTGATCTATTATACGTATCTGCTGCAGGGCGGGGTCTTTCTTTGAGA
>JAUPLM010000315.1 GCA_030836965.1 Thermodesulfobacteriota bacterium
AGCGCGTTTGCAGCCAATCTTGCGGCGATCAAATCAACGCGCCAGATGGTTCTTAAAGCGCTTGAAATAGGGAAATAGTTCCCAGCTTGCGAAAAAACATCTTTTTACGCGGGGATTAAAAATGAGCGAACTTAAAATAGAGAATGCCGGTCAACCCGGTCTTATCAGAACCGGACAATCAAGACCGGCGGATTCAACCGGTTTCGGGAAAGCCATGAAAGCGGCTATAGATAATGTAAACAGCCTCGACAGGGATGCGGACATATCTGTACTCAAGATGCTTGAAGGCAAAGAAGAAATACACAAGACTATGATAGCGCTTCAGAAAGCCGATGTATCCATGAGAATGCTTCTTTCGGTAAGAAATAAGGTTATCGAGGCTTATAGAGATATAATGCACATGCAGTTCTAAGCAGTCGTGTCGGCACCTGACCCCGGTAAAAGGGATCCTTATCAGCACTCTCTTGAGGGGGCATGTGTATTAACGAAATTAATTTTTAATTACTAACCATGCGCCGGTAACAGGTCGCTTAAAATCGCTCCCATCGGGATGGATCGGGAATAAGAGCTTATAAAATGAATGAATCTCTGCTTCAATTCGTAAATTTCGTAAAATCACTGCCGGTTTCGAAAAAAATCAGCATTGCCGCAGCAATTCTGCTTCTGACAGCGGCATTTGCAGCGATGTTCATGATGGCAAACCAGGTGGAATACCGGGTTCTTTTCAACAATCTTTCCGCCCAGGACGCGGGCGCCGTTATAACCAGGCTGAAAGAAAAAAATATTCCCTACAAAATTGAGGGGGGCGGCTCCCTGATTATGGTTCCCGCCGAACAGGTATATGAATTACGCCTGGGGCTTATGGGTGACGGACTGCTTAAAGACGGGCAGGTAGGTTTCGAAATATTCGACAAGACCGACTTTAAAACCACTCAGTTCGTTCAGGGACTCAACTACCAGAGAGCTCTTCAGGGCGAACTGGCAAGGACGATAGGAAGTTTTAAGGAAGTAAAAAATGCCAGGGTATTTATCGTTCTGCCCAAAGAAACGCTTTTTGTCGAAGATGCCAAACCGGCTTCAGCTTCGATCCTGCTGGACCTGAAGTCAAGCCTGCCTCCCGAAAGGCTCGCGGCGATCATTCATCTTACCGCAGGAGCCGTTGAAGGGCTCGATCCTGAGCAGGTGACGGTCGTTGACACAAAAGGGAGGGTAATTTTCAAAGGCGGAAATAAAAATGAAACGGATACTCTCCTGAGCAATAATCAGCTCGATTACAAATCCAAAATTGAAGACGAAACGGGTAAAAACGTTCAAAGCATGCTGGAAGGCATCATCGGACCCGGCAACGCAATCGTCAGGGTGAATGCCGAGATAGATTTCAATAAAACCAACCTGAACGAAGAGGAGTATGATCCGTCGGCCGCGGTTGTAAGAAGCAAGAGAGATGCCGAAGAGTCCTCTCAGGCAGGAGGAAACACAACGCCGGAAGCATCGACATCAGCTGTCAACATGCGGACCGGGATCGTTCCTGCCGAAGCCGTGATTCAAAACGGAAAAACAAAAAAGGAGTCGCTTACCAATTACGAAATAAACAAGGTTACGAGAACGGTATTTATACCCGCCGGAACCGTAAAGCGCCTCTCGGTAGCGGCTGTTATCGACGGAACCTATGAAACGGAAAAGATGCAGGACGGAACAGTAAAGAGAAAATATATCGCAAGGACGGAAGATGAATTGAAGAAGTTCGAGGATCTGGTTAAAAGCGCGATGGGCTATAGTGAAGACCGCGAGGATCTGATTTCAGTGAGCTCCATACCTTTTTCAGATGCGGTATCGGTCGAAAACATGATGGAAGCTGATTCATCAGGTTTTGAGTATGAGTCTTTTTTCCGTAATTACGGTAAAATGATACTGAACATTTTCCTGGTGGCCGCCGTCTTTTTTCTCCTCGTCAGGCCGCTGTTGAACAGTTTGAAGAATATGTCCGGAGAGCCCGCAGCAGGCTTGAGAGAGCTTCCGGCGGGTGCTCCCGGGAATCTCAGGCTTCCGGGGTCGGAGACCCAGAACCGCAGGGAAAGGCTTCTTGAAATAAGTAAAAGCAATCCTGAAAAAACCGAGCAGCTTATCAAGGGATGGATAGGCGAGTGATAAAAGATTAATGACATGATGGACAGCCATAAAAAATTGAACGGGGTACAGAAAGCCGCCATTTTTCTGATGGTTATGGGTGAAGAGTTCACTACCGCTTTTTTTAAAAAAGCTGATCCCAAGACCGTCAGGGATATCGGATTGCATATGTCTGAAATAGCCTATGTTCCCCCCGACGTGTTAAGCTCCGTGATGGATGAATTCGAGCGAAAATTCGAAAACGGTTCGTCTTTTTCATTATCCGGAAAAAGATTTCTGAAACAAGTGGCCGATAAATCCCCCGGCGAGTCTGCGATAAGGGATCTTTGCAAATCAATCGAAAGGGGGGGAGATAAGATTCCTTTCATCGAGCTTGCGACTCTACCGGCGCAAAGCGCTATCAACATGTTCAAGGGAGAGCATCCACAGACCGTTGCCCTGATCCTTTCAAACCTTCCTCAGGAGAAAGCCGCGGAAATACTCAACCTCTTTCCGGATGATCTCAAGGCCGACATAGCATACAGGATAATGCAGATCGGCGATGTCCAGAATGACGTCATAGAGGATCTTGATGAGATGATAAGAAAAGAGATAACCGGAATGGGAACCGATTCAATAATAAAATTCGACGGTATCGAGGCGCTGGTCGGAATTTTAAACGAAGTGGACCGTAAGACTGAAGCATGCATCATCTCACATATTGAGAAAGAAGACGGGGATATGGCCGAGAAGATAAGACAGAAGATGTTTGTCTTTGAGGATCTGCTGAGAGTTGATGACAAGAGCTTCAGGGAGATTCTTAAAAATATAGGCAATGAAGTTCTGGTAAGAGCTTTGAAGACAGCCTCGGAAGATATGAAACAGAAAATTTTCAAGAATTTATCCGAAAGGGCCTCGGAAATGCTCAAAGACGATCTCGATGTTCTCGGTCCCGTGAGACTGAAAGAGGTTGAGGATAACCAGCAGCAGATACTCAGGGCAGCCAAGAAGCTGGAGGCTGAAGGCCGTATCGTACTCTCCGGAAAGGGAAAAGAGGATGTATTTGTCTGATAATAAGAATCTGAAAAAATACGAGATAAAATCCTTCGACGAATCTTGCCCGGTTCAGGTAAAAGACGAAAAGAAGATCTTTACGGCATACCGGGAAGGCGGGGTAAAAAAGGCGGTTTTCTTTCCAATTTACGGCAGTGGTGATTGTCAGGCAAATGATGCTTTCGATATATCGGGGACGGCGGCGGCGGAAAGAGAAGCAAGGCTTGAGCGCGAAGCGTATGAGAAAGGATTTGCTCAGGGCGAAAAAGACGGGCTTGAACTAGGGGCGGCAAAAGCCGGGAAAATATCTGCGCAGATAGAAAAGCTGCTGGAAGAAATCAGCCGGTTACGGGCGGATCTCATAAAACAGTATGAAAAAGATATATTGAAACTAGTTTGCGCGGTTGCACAAAAAATTGTCTGCCGCGAGGTTGCGCTGGATAATACCGCGGTCAGGGAGGCGGTCATCAGATCGATTGACCTTGCAACCGAAAAGCGTTCCGTTCATCTTAAGGTAAATAAGGAAGATTTCGATTATATTGAGGGGATGAAACCCGAATTATTCGCCAGATTCAATGAACTGGGACAGGTGGTTGTTTCCGCCGATCCGGGTGTAAAAAGAGGCGGATGTTTTCTTGAAACATCTTACGGCGATGTCGACGCCCGTATGGAGACTCAGCTCGATCTTATACAGCGGACACTTGAAAATGCATATGCGGGAAAACCGGATGAATGAACAAGGCGCAAATATAGACTGGAGCAGGTATCATGATCAGCTCAGCTCATGCAGATCTTTCAGGCTCCAGGGCAGAATAGTAAAACTTGCCGGTATCGTAGCCGAAGCGAACGGGCCCGGGCTTGGCGTGGGGAGTCTCTGCAGCATAGAGTCGGAGCCCGGACATAATATCAGGGCTGAAGTGGTCGGGTTCAACGACCGGAGGCTGATACTGATGCCCTTTGGCGAGCTGAGAGGCGTGCGGCCCGGGAGCCGTGTCGTTGGGATCTGCAGCAGCCCGGCGATGCCGGTCGGGGAGGCATATCTGGGAAGGGTTATCGACGGGTTGGGCCTGCCGATCGACGGAAAGGGAAACGTGCGGGCCGAGGACGAATACCCGCTCTACGGCAACCCCATAAATCCTCTCCGGAGGGGGATAATCAGGGAAGTAATGGACGTGGGAGTCAGAGCCATCAATGCCATGGTAACTCTCGGTAAGGGGCAGAGGATAGCGGTCATGGCAGGGTCAGGTGTCGGAAAAAGCGTGCTGATGGGCATGATGGCAAGGAATACAGCGGCGGATGTTTCTATAATTGCCCTAATCGGAGAGCGGGGCCGGGAGGTCAGGGAGTTTATCGAAAACAAACTGGGCGGTTCGGGGCTGAAGAAATCGATTGTGGTTGCGGCGACGTCGGATGCGCCGGCTCTCGTCAGGATCAGGTCGGCATACGTAGCCACCACGCTTGCGGAGTATTTCAGAGATAAGGGCGCCGATGTTCTTCTTGTCATGGATTCCATAACAAGAGTCGCCATGTCGTTGAGAGAGATAGGACTGGCCGCTGGAGAACCGCCGACAGCAAAAGGTTACACTCCCAGTGTATTCAGCCGCCTTCCGAAACTTCTTGAACGAGCTGGCAATATAGAGAAAAAAGGCAGCGTGACCGGAATATACAATGTTCTCGTAGAGGGAGATGATATGAATGAACCGGTTGCAGACTCGGTCCGTTCCATTGTAGACGGCCATATAGTGCTTTCGAGAGCGATTGCGCACCGGGGCCACTACCCGGCGATAGATGTGCCGGCTAGCATAAGCAGGGTCATGAAAGACATAACCGGAGCGGACCATCTTGCACGGGCAAGAAAAGCCGTTAAAACGCTGACGACCTACAGGGAGGCCGAGGATCTGATAAACATCGGCGCGTACGCCGACGGAAGCGATCCGGATATCGATTTCGCCAAAAAAATGATCGGAAAGATCAATGCTTTCCTGCAGCAGGATATTAATCAAAAAGTGGGTTTTGATGAAAGCATTTCACAGCTCAATTCCCTGTTCGGAGCGAATTGAAATGAAAAAGTTTTCATTCAGGCTTGAGAAGGTACTTAACTACCGTAAACACCTCGAAACCAGGGCCCGGATAGGATTGGCTGAAGCTGTCGGAGAGCGATGCAGAAGAGAAGCGTCGGTTAAAAGAATTGAAGAAATGCGCAGGGACTTATCGGATAAATGCGGCGGAGAGAAACAGATGGAGATTGATGTCTTCAGGTACCGGCTTTATCATGATTTTTTCCGGAAATTAAACGACGACAGACAAACCGCGGATATAGAACTTTTACAGGCGGATTTGTCTGTGAGCAGGCACAGGTCCGCTTTAATGAATGAATCGATGAAAAAAAAAGCTCTGGAGAGGTTAAAGGAGATTCAGTCGGTCAGGCACAGAGCTTTTTCCGATAAAGAGGAGCAAAAGGAGCTGGATGAAACGGCACTAATCAGCAAAGGGGAGGTTATATGAAACCGCCGGCATATGTTCTTTTCACATTTCTGATAATCCTCAAACTGATACTGGTATCGGTTTATCTGTTCAGTTCCGGACCGGTCCCGTTCTTCCTGAGCTCGAATGCCATTGCTTCCGAGAAGACAGCGGCCACTGATATAAAAACCGATACAAAGATCAGCCGCCCTCAGACCGTTTTGCAGGAATCTCCTGAAACCGAGAGAGATATAAAAACGGGTGAACTCTCCCTGCTTTTGCAGAAAAAAGCCGAGCTTAAAGCTCAGGAGGAGGAGCTGTCGGCTATCAGGGATGAACTCAACGGGAAAATTGAACAGCTCACGCGTTTAAGGAATGAGATAAGGGCCGATCTGGCAAAAAAAGACGAGGTTGAAGGACAGAAATTAAAACAACTCGTGAAGGTCTATTCATCCATTAAACCTCAGAAAGCCGCGGAGCTTATAGAGAAACTGGACAGGAATTTCGCCGTCGACCTGCTTTCACAGATGAAGGGAGAGTCCGTGGGAGCGATCCTCTCTTTTCTGGACAAGGAGAAAGGGGCAAGAATCATAGAAGGACTGGGAGGCCGGGATCAGGCATATGTATCTACAAAGGATCCCTTTTCCCAGAGATAAACGGACGGATATTGTTCCTTATTTTCAACAGGGTGTACACTTCTAAATGGTTCAGGAGAGAATCGGGCGACATCTTCCCTTAAAACATTCCTGCCCGGAGTGTTTACAAGTACCATCATATAATTATTTCTGACCACATTGATCAAAAAAGTTTCCCTCCCGTTATTGATTTATTCTGATAAAACATAATTCAACCGGATTATCAAGAAAAAATTGCCCCCCTATTATCCGCAAGCTTTCTCATGACAGGGAAATATTTTCCCTTTAATGCTTTTTCCGATGGGAAGATAGTTTCATTTCAGATGGCCGGGTATGGCCCGGACGTATTCATGAGAAATACAACAATCCGTATTTACTGGATAAATAAATTTATTTAGATGTTGGTATGCCATTTGCTATCTATGCAATCGGGATCATCTCCAATAGAACCGGTGATCCGGAATCGAAGGGGGAAAGAATTTTATCTCCCGGAAGCAATCAGCGTGGAACGCGCTCTGTGACGGTTCAGGTAAAACGCTGACAAATTACGGGGAATCAGGGGTTTGATATATGGCAATAAATCCGGTTAATGCTGCTTCATTACTCAATTTCGTTTTCGGTCTCATGAACGGGGATCCGAAGAGATTAAACGACGGAAACGTTTCGGGGGATTTTTCTTCCCTGATAAAAAAATGTGCGAAATATGCCGGAACCGCCGGTGGCGCCGCGGATGCGGTGCGGGGCAATAAAACGCCGGATAAGAGCGGGCCTGATGCCGCCCTGTGTCTGGACGCTCTGCGTAAAGGCTTATTAAAAAAAGGCAAATCACCGGATCAGGTTTATCTGAATAAAAATGACAGTCATATGCTGGCCGGTTTTTTACGGGAATGCGGCTTTCCTGAGACGAAAGTCAAAGAATATATTGCGGGGATATTTGAGAATCGCGCCGACGGAATGATAAGGCTTTCCGATTTTATTGCCGGTGCTGAAAAACTCCGGGATTCGGAGAAAGAGAAAAAATCTCCGGTGATTCTTGAATCTTCCGCTGTTCCGAAGATCGAATCTGTTTTAATCGGTTCAGGATTGACTCTTATGGAGTCGGGCCGTCTCCTGAGCTCTTCCCGCGCAGACGGGGGAGGATTGAATATTGACAAACTGATTTCCGGCATAAAAAAATCCGGAAACATCGGGAAGGAAGGCCGCTCAAAGATAATTCAGCAGTCGGGAGGCCTCAAAGAGGAAAAGGAAACCGGGATCAGGACCGGTTCCGGCAGGCCTGACGGAAAGGATGAACTGATTGCCGCGCTGGAAACTTTCAGAAATGCGGCAGGCGGTGAACCTGACGCGGCTGATGGCGCACTGAGTGTTAAAAAGGATACATCTGTGCCTAAACCCGGCCGGGAAGGAGATATCCGTTTTGCGGAGAAGATTGTTAACGTGAAGAAGGAATTTGCTGCTGTTGAAACTGACAGTTCGGTCCGGATATCGCCTGATGTTAAAGCTTCGATAGACAGGATCATAGAAAAAGCAACAGAGAGCGGTGAAAAATTTGAGTTGCGGCAGGCCGGGACTCATGTTGCGGAATCGTGGATAACCCGCATGGAAGGCGGAAAAAAGGGAGCCGGTTCCGGAAAAATTCAGGAAGGCGCCGGCAAAACGGCGCATATGCCGGGAGTCGGAGAGGAGCGGTATAAAGGAGGCTCCGGGAGTGATGAATCCTTACGGCAGGAGAAAATAAGCCTTCTTTCGGAGATGAGGGATCTCCCCGGGCATGAAAAAGGCACCGGGAGCGAAACCTTTGACAACCTGATTTTGAAAAATCCCGGAGTATTAAAGGAAGGAACCGTTATTGCCCGTAATGAATCTTTTGCATCGGGTGTTTTGAATCAAAACGGCGGAAACAGCTTTCCGCCTGAATATACAATGGATCGCCTGGGAATACAGATTTCGAGATCTATAGCAAAAGGGGATGGCGTAATAAAGCTGCAACTTACGCCGCCGGAACTGGGAACCGTGAATCTGTCGATGAAGCTGAAAGAAAATTCTCTCTACCTGGGAATCGTAGCGGAAAACAGTTCAGCTAAAGAACTTCTTGCCGCGGGATATAATGATCTTAAGAATTCCCTTGCGGATCAGGGAATAAGGCTCGAAGCCCTTGATGTTCAGGTCGATCAGAATTCCGGGCGTTCATTTATGAATTTAAACGAGGACTCGGAGCGGGAGCATGACCGGTATCAGAAAAATAACGGAGACCTGTTGCCTGAAAATGAGATCAGGGAAGATCTGCCGCCGGGTCAGAGAAGCAGGCCCGGGACATACTATTTATTGGATTTAGAGGCATAATCAAACAGATAAGAGGTGATGTATGTACACAAACGGAATAGGAACGGATTATCAGCAGACATCTGTCGCCGGTATGGATTCAACAACATCGGTAAAAGCAAAAAAGGAGGTCGGCAAGGATGATTTTCTGAATCTGCTGGTCACACAGCTTAAGTACCAGGACCCGTTGAATCCTATGGAAAGCCAGGAATTTTCGGCTCAGCTGGCGCAGTTCAGCAGTCTTGAAAAATTATCCGGCATTGATGAGACGCTTCTGGAAATACAGAAAAGTCTTGATGCAAACAGAAATGAAAATATTCTCGATTATATCGGCAAGTCGGTCAAAACCAGCGGTAATACCGTATCCGTAACGAACGGAATCGCCGATTCGGGCGTATATTCAATAAAGGCTTCTGCCGATGTAAAAATTTCCGTCTTTGATGCCATGGGAACGGAGATCAGGAGCATCGAGGCCGGTTTGAAGGATGCGGGCGAACATTCCATCGGCTGGGATGGCCTTGATAATAGAGGGAACAGGGTGGGTGACGGCCTCTATTCGGTTATAATCAACGCGGCTGATCAAACCGGGGCGTCTGTTTCAGCCGATGTTTACCAGACAGGAGAAGTTACCGGGGTTACAAATCAAAACAGAATTCCCTACCTGATAGTCGGGAATAAACTTATATCCCCTGATGAGATTATTGAGATTACAAAACTGACGGCTTCATAAAAAGCCGAAACTGAGACGGCAAAGTAAAATGATTCAGCCTCCGGTGCACGGAACAACTTTTTACCAAGCCGGCAACAAAAAGGAGAAGAAATTATGTCACTTACAAGCGGACTTTTTTCAGGTATCAGCGGCCTGAGCGCCCTGGGAAATTCAATGACGGTCATCGGCGATAATATCGCCAACGTGAACACGGTCGGATTTAAAGAAAGCCGTGTAACATTTCAGGATGTTCTGAGCCAGACAGTTGCAACGACTGCCGGTTCGGCGCAGGTGGGGCGCGGAACCTCACTGGCTGAAATTTCTAGCAGTTTCGCCCAGGGATCTTTTGAATCCACAAATTCAAGTACGGATCTTGCAATCGGCGGTTCAGGCTTTTTTATAGTCAGGGACCCGGGCAGCGTCAATAACGAGTTTTATTCCAGGGCAGGAGAATTCCGGTTCGATAAAGACGGTAATTTCGTAAACCCCTCAGGATACATTTGCCGCGGCTGGAAACTGGATGAGACCACCGGCCAGGATCAGGGAACAATAACAGATATTACAATGTCTTCATTTACTTCATCTCCGTCGGAAACAAGCCTGGTTACAATGATTATGAATCTTGATGCCGGGGCAAACAACAGCACGACAGGTTCAAATACCGCGTTATCGGGAGTATGGGACGGGGCGGATGCCGGAGGAGTGTTCCTTGCCGATGACGCGTCTGTTTACCAGACAACTCTTAAGGTATACGACTCTCTCGGAAGCACACATGACGTCACGGTATTTTTTGATAAGGGAGAAACCGCAACTGACCCTGTGTGGGAATATATCGTCACGATCAATCCATCGGAAGATTTAAGAACAATATTGCCGGCCAATGCCGCCCATACAGGGTTGCTTGCACGGGGCACGATTGAGTTTAACGCCGCATCCGGTGATATGACGGATATTACCTGCTCATTGAATAACGGCGATGGAACATGGACGGCGCTGACCAATGCCGATGCCACTGCAACCGGTGGATATTTCAGTGTTCCGTCGGAATTCATTGCGGGGAGTCCGGCGGGGATCGGTCTTAATTTCGGAACCCGTTACAACGGCACCGCCTGGGCAAACAACGCTTTATCAACATCACAGTATTCGTCCGCCTCAACGACGGTATTCCAGTCAGCCGACGGATACGGGGCAGGTGATCTTCAGTCGGTCAGCGTTGCCACGGACGGTGTTATTACAGGCCAGTATTCGAACGGGCAGGTGCTCCCTCTTTACAGGGTGGCTCTGGCCAAATTTCAGAACGATCAGGGATTGTACAAAGTTGGTGGAAATCTTTTCAGCGAGACACGCCTTAGCGGGGATCCTATTACCGGAAAACCAGGGAGCAACGGTCTCGGAAGCATCTCTCCCAACTCGCTGGAACAATCGAATGTGGATCTGGCGACCGAGTTTGTGAAGATGATAACCACCCAGCGCGGTTATCAGGCAAACTCCAAAATCATTACTACTATCGACCAGATGCTGTCGGAACTTATTAACCTGAAACGTTAGTTTTTATCGTAACTGCGGATGTCATATTCTTGACATCCGCAGTTACGGATCAGCTTTTAAAACTCCGGATAAATGTTCCTCGGTTACTATTGATGGATTCGTAAAAAGTCTAAGTATGCTCACTCAATGAGCTTTTTGGGGATTTTTAAATCACTTCGCTAAATTGCAAGAACTCGGCCTAAAGTCCTCAAACAGCTTGCAATTTTTAACGCGAAGTTCTTTAAAAATCTGTTTCCCAAAAATCTCAAATCCGTTCGCATATGACTTTTTACGAGCTAATCACTATTTCTTGACGGCAGTAAATCCAGCCTCACATCTCATCAGAGTCTCATAACTCTCAATAATCTAATAATATCATATCTATATAGGCGTATGAATTATTCATTTTCTGCTTTGGCATAAAGGTTGCTGTATATCCGGATACAAAATAAGCAACTCTCTTCGGAAAAAACAGAAAGGTAAATAATGGATATCGCCACCGTCCTTGGCATTTTATCTGCATTCGGACTTGTTCTGGCCGCAATCTTCATAGGAGGCGGAGTATCGCTTTTTGTTGATCTCCCGTCACTCATGATTGTTATCGGCGGAACGCTCGGAGCGACGATGATCAACTATCCCCTGCGGGATATTTTAGGTGTTTTTAAAGTGGTGAGAAACGCATTTTTCGATAAAAATGTGTCCAACAGCGAGATCATACGCATGTTTATTGGGCTAGCCGTAAAATCGAGGCGGGAAGGGATACTTTCTCTCGACAGTGAGATCAGGAATGTAAACGGAGAATTTTTCAAAAAAGGAATTCAGCTTACGGTCGACGGCATGGAGCCGGAAGATATCAGGAATATACTGGAAACCGAGATCGATTTTATCAAAAGCCGGCACAACCTGGGAGCCGAGATATTCATGACAATGGGCTCATTCGCTCCGGCTCTCGGTATGATCGGCACTTTAATCGGACTGGTACAGATGCTTCAGGCGATGGATGACCCCGGCAAAATAGGCCCCGCAATGGCAGTTGCCCTGCTCACCACTTTTTATGGTTCGGTCATAGCTAATTTTATCTGTATCCCCATAGCAGGTAAACTGAGAACCCGGAGCAAAGAGGAGATGCTGACGAAAGAGATGATGATTCAGGGAATCATATCGCTTTCAAACGGAGACAATCCCCGGATTCTGGAAGAGAAACTCAAGGCATTCATACCGGTAAACAACAGGTGAAAATTATTTATGGGAGCAAGAAAAACCGGAATTGAAAAGTATTCAGACAGGGAGACAGGAATGGTTCTTACCGTTTCAACATTTCTTATACTTCTGGCCTTTTTTATTCTGCTCTGCTCCCTTTCGATAACCGATTTGAAGAAAAAGCAGGCTGTCTCAAAATCTCTTTCAGGGTCATTCGGAGGATTTACAGGCGGATCACCGGGGCTGAATACAAAAAATCAGGCACAGGAAGATATAAATCAGGGAGCGTCAGGAAGCGGGAATTTGGACGACCTTCTCTCCGGGATGGACGATTCTGCAGCAGGAAGTATCAATTTAAAAACCGGTAAAAGCATGCAGATCCTGGTTATAGGGGAGAGCGCCCTGTTTCAGCCATACAGGCATAAGCTCAAGCCGGGTTCGATACCGCTTCTGAAAAAACTGGGCGATCATATCAGAACCGGAAAGTACCGGCTGGAGATAGCCGGGCATACCGATAATCGTGATGCGGAAGAAAAAGGGTACAGGTCGAATCATGAACTTTCCAGCCTGATGGCCCTTCAAATACAGAAGTATCTGATCGAAGAGAGCGGTGTGGAGCCGGAAAGGATTATGGCTTACGGATGCGGAAGCGAGCGCCCCGATTCTTCCGATGATACGGAAGAGTCGAGAGAGAAGAACAGGAGAATAGAAATAATAGTAAAGAGCAAATCACCTGACGGTTTTAAATGGATGCATATAGAACCGCCCAGAGGTAATTTTTCATATAAGGGATTTAACTTCAGGATCTATTCGAATGAGAAGAAGAGCGAAAAGTGAAGCAATAAATGCTTCGGAGAGGACTGCTGGAGGCTGGATGACTACATTTACAGACCTCGTAATGCTGATGGTCACCTTTTTTGTCATGCTTCTAAGCATCTCTTCGCTTAGCGAAAATTCTCTTAAAAAAGCGTTCGCATATCACGGGAATCAGCCCGGAGCGGTTGAATCAACCAGGGCTCTGGCGGAAGCGTTCGGAAAAGCCGGTCTTCCCGTTGATAAAACGGGCGGATCAATGGCGATAAAAAAAGACGAACGGGGCGTAATCTTATCCATTGAAGATGATGTTTTTTTTGAACCCGGAAAAACCGAGATAAAAACCGGAAGTTATGAGATTCTCGATTCAATTGCCGGTGTCATCGCATCAAGCTCAAATGATATCCTGATCATGGGCCACACCGATGACACGGCTTTAAGCGGCGGAACATATGAATCGAACATGGAGCTTTCGACATACAGAAGTCTTTCGGCGCTTGACTATTTTATTGAAAAGAGGAACCTGTCCCGTTCCCGTTTTTATTCGGGAGGATACGGTCCATACAGTCCTCTTTTCCCTAACGATACGCCTGAGCACAGGGCATCAAACAGGCGTGTGGAGATAATATTCAGACATAATGAGGGGTGATATATGGCGGAAGAGCCAGAGAAGAAAACCGAGAATGTGAAAAAAGAGGAGAGCCCGAAAAAACCTCTGATCCGGTGGATTATAATCGGCTGTATCGTATCAATTGCAGGAGCAGGAGGATTTATCGGGTGGAAGATGCTTGCCGGAAAGGTCGCGGATGAGAAGAATATCGAAGATAAAACACACGGCGCCTCCGAAAAGGAGGCTCTGAAAGAAGAAAAAGTGATTTATCCGCTCGAACCGTTTATCGTGAATCTGGTTGATGAATCGGGATCCGGGAAGAGGTATCTCAAGGCTGCGATAGAACTGGAAGTAGGCGGCGAACCCGGCAAAAAAATGGTTGAGGCCCGCAAAACGGTTGTAAAAGACGCGGTACTGATGCTGCTTTCCAGCCGCTCATTTGAGGAAATTAACAGTGTGGAAGGCAAGCAGGAACTGAAGCAGGCCCTTTTAACGCAGATAAATCAGGCGTTGGGCGAAAACATGGTTCTTAAAATTTACTTTGTTGAATTTGTGGTGCAATAAGGATGACGGCTTCGTAAAAAGTCATTCTGCTTAAGTTGCGCTTCATCTTTTGTCATTGCGGCGTACGGATTAGTACGCTTCATTCCTCAAGATTCGCGCGCCTTGCATAATAAGCTTTTTACTTTGCCGTCCGAAATTGACTTTTTACGAGTCCATCAAGGATCATTATGGCAAAAGTCTTATCACAGGAAGAGGTCGATTCCCTGCTCAACGGAATAGGGGACGGCAAGATTGAAACGGAAAAAGATGTTCCGGAACAAAAGCCGGCTGTTGCGCTGTGTGATTTCAGCAGAAAAAAAGGGCCTGTTCACCTCGGAATGGATGCTCTCGTCATGATCAATGAGAGGTTCATCAACATGGTTAATGAAAGCCTTTCAACAGCCATAGGTTCGGTTATTGAAGTAAATGTCTCGGAAATTAATTCCATAAAGTACGGCGATTTCAGCAAATCCCTTTCTTTGCCGGCAAGCCTTAATATACTTAAAATGGAGCCTCTGAGGGGATTTGCGCTTCTATACCTGGAAGGGGAGCTCGTTTTCGCACTGGTGGACTCGCTCTACGGTGGAAAAGGAGTAAGCAGGGTAAAACTCGAGGGTAAAAGC
>JAUPLM010000316.1 GCA_030836965.1 Thermodesulfobacteriota bacterium
AAGAACCACGCCTCCGCCGGCAAAAATCACAGGTCTTTCGCTTTCGGCTATAAGGCCTACGATTTTCTGAAGTTGCTTCGGGTTCGGGTTATATGTCGGCCTGTATGATTTTAAATTAACCTCTTCCGGCATTCTGAAAGGGACTTTCACTTTTGTGATATCTTTCGGGATATCGACAAGCACGGGACCGGGACGGCCGGATCTTGCAAGATAGAAAGCCTCTTTCAGGACACCCGCAAGCTCTTCAGCGGTTTTTACGAGGTAATTATGCTTGGTGCAGGGTCGTGTAATACCCACTATATCGACTTCCTGGAAAGCGTCGTTGCCGATAAGGTGTGTAGGAACCTGTCCGGTAAGTATCACGACCGGTATCGAATCCATGAACGCCGATGCTATTCCGGTGACCGTATTGGTTGCGCCGGGGCCTGAAGTTACAAGGCATACGCCTGTCTTGCCTTTTGCCCTTGCATATCCGTCCGCGGCATGGACGGCTCCCTGTTCGTGGCGGACAAGGATATGCCTTATATCCGTTCTCGAAAGCTCGTCATATATATCAATAACCGCACCGCCGGGATATCCGAAGATTGTATCGACTCCTTCATCTTTCAATATCTCCATAAGGATCTGGGCGCCTGTCAGCATTCTTTCTTCATTTTTATCTTCCATGTATTCCTCTGCTTCGTTTGCCGATGACTCAACCTTTTTACGGAGGTTGCTTCTGATCGGTATTTTTTCCAAAAAAAAACCGTTATCAGCTTTTCGGGCTGATAACGGTTTTTTTATTTTATTAGGTTAAAATCTAATCCATTACCAACCCGTTTCCTCCAAAGGGAATAATTATCCCGACTAGGAGGAGAATAATAATGACGACCAGGTTGTTAATAGATAAATTTTTCATTTAATATATGTTCAATCCTTAATTTTGACTTTTTAATAACAGCCATACATAATTGTGTCAAGAAAAATATTTTTACAATATCAGGCAGTCGGCGACCAGTTCCCAGAGATATTTGACCGTAAGATTCTCCATGCCGTATTCTTTTTTTATGCTGTTGAACTGTCCATGGCAGCTGTGGCAGGGGAGAATCACCATTTCGGCTCCTGTTGCCTTTATCTGCTCCATTTTCTTTTTACCGTAAAGGATTCGTTCGGTATTGTACCCGGTCGTTAGTGTGCCGCCTCCGCCCCCGCAGCACAACTGGTTCTCTTTCGTCGGGTAAAGATCGACCCAGTTTTCCAGGCACTGGTCGAGTATCCATCTCGGTTCATCAAAAAACCCGTGACCGAATATCTTTTCCGCTTTTCTGCCGTAATTGCATGGGTCATGATATGTGGCGGTAACCTTGAATCTTGACCTGTCAAGCCTGATCCTTCCTTCTTTTATATATTTTATGAGAAGATCAAATACGGTATATGTTCCTATCTTTTTCAGTTCTTTGGGATACCATTTTTCGAGACCAGACCTGGTCGCAAGATAGGCATGCCCTCACTCAGGCCAGAGAAGATTTTTTATATCAAGCCTGTTCATCTGCTCCACGATTCTTCCGGCCATGGTTTTAACAGCTTCATCGTCTCCGGTAAAAAGCCCCCAGCTTGTTCCCTCCCAGTTCTCGGAAGTTATGGTCCAGTCCTCTTTTGCGGCATGAAATATTTTCCACCAGTATTTCAAATCCTCTGTATGCGTGTTTACCAGCTTGTTATGAATTGTTGATAAAAGGTTGGCCCCTTTTTTATCTATCTGCACTTTAAAATCTTCGAACCCGGGTTCTTCAGCTATTTCAGCGGCTACATCTTCCACTATGTAAATAAAATCTTCTCTTGGAAGCGCGAGATTATTTCCGGTTTTAAGGGCAGCTTCAAGACCCTTCTGAAGCACACCAGGAAGCTTTTCCCTGTCGCGGAGTCCCCTTATGCTTCTCACGAGATCCGGAATCCGGATTTCCATGGGGCAGACATGTTCGCATTTGCCGCACATGGTGCATATCCACGGCCATTTTGCATCCACTACCTCATCTTCAAGGCCCAATCCAACCATTCTGACAAGCATTCTGGGATCAAATCCGTCTATGCCGGAAGCAGGGCAGGAGCTTGAACAGAGGCCGCATGTTATGCAGAAATCATGGGAAAAAGGCAGTGTTCTGAATCTGCCGTGATTTAATTCCCCGATGTCTATTACCTTTTCCGTCCGATTCATTGCTGCACCTCATTTTTGAATGTATCCGAACCAAGAGCTGTTAATGTATTTTTAAAATTATTTATTATCTGTCCAAATTCATATCCCATGTTTGAGGCAAGCGGTTTAATCTCAAGACGCTCTTTCTCAAAATTCATGCGTGAAAAAGTATCCTTCAGATGTTCGACTCTCCTGCCGGCAAAAATATTTCCGTCTTCCGAGTGGCAGTTTCCGGCGTGACATGTGAGCACCAGTACTCCGTCCGCGTTATTCTGAAAGGCCGACAGGATAAATTCCATGGATACATATCCGGAGCACGGAACCTCCACAATTTTCAAATTTGCAGGCAGCCTGTATCCCATGCCGATGGCAAGTTCTTTTGCCCGGACAGCCGAACGGCTGCAGCAGAAAGCGGTAATATGCGGATTTGATTTTGAAGTGCCTGCATCTCTTCTGATCTCATCCGCCACATTCCGGTTGTCCGGGAAATTCAATGAAATGGCGCCTCTCGGGCATTCCGCGAAACAGATCCCGCAGCCTTCGCATGCTTCGGACATGATGGAAGGCCTGATATCAATTTTAATAGCCCGGTAAGGGCAGCACCGGTAGCACGTAAGGCATCTTACGCATGAGCCGATTCTGATTTCGGCTTTTGTCGCCGTCTTTTTATTAATATCCGGCATGCCATAAGTCAGAAGCGCAGCATTTCCTGAATCTGTTATATTCTCCGCGGCATTCATGATGCTTCGTGATGGTCCCGCAACAAAGATGCCTTTTCTGTTTGTATATATGCCTGCCCGGTGCAGGTTCCCGGATTGAAGAAATCCGTCTGCTCCGGTATGAAGTCTGAAAACCGCTGCAAGCTCTTTCAGGTAAGGAGCAGGAGATATGGTTTCATCAACAATGGTAAGCGCCGGCGTAATTCTGAAATTAAGGCGGGTTATTTCGTCAGTCAGTTCAATCGCGACTTTTCCTTTATCATCCTGCAGAATACGCGGAAAGGTGTCAGTGAATTTAAAATATACCGTCCCGGCTCTTTTGGTTTCTCTGTAAAGTTTTTCAAGGCCGTTTCCGGCGACCTTCAGATTGCCTGTCAAGATATAAGTCTGCAGATTGAACTCCGTCTGCATCTTCAGGGAAGCAAGCATCATTTCTTCGGCCGTTACCGGATTGCTTTCGTATCCGAGGCCAGTGAGAAATACTATTTGACTGCCCTGCGGAATCTCTTTAACGGCATTTTTCAAGGTAATTCCGTTTCCGGCAAGAAAGGAGAGGGGTACAACACAAGGAGCCTGAGTTAAACCGTAAGCTGCAAAATTGGGTATTTTATCATATTCTTCGGCTATAACGATACCGGATATTTTTTTGGTAACATTTTTTCCGCCGCTTGACATTAGAACCGTAAAATCGCCTGTACATCCGCTGCAGGAAAGAATTTTTGTATCCGTCAGTATGCTTGCCGGATCAATTCCGGCGGTTTGAACGGCATTGATCGGCGCGACGTTCCCTTTTGACGCGATTATTATTTCGTTCCCGCTTTCAAGAAGATCTTTAGCAACATTTACGGCGTACGGACCGCTTCCTATTATAAGAGTTTTCATTTCCAAATCAGTCACCATTTAAATTGCTGGGTTCAAGGATTCCCGCCATAAAGATTGGCGGGCCTTCGGCAAGATTCGAGGGTTCAAGTGATGTAAGAAGATTTGCTTACTTAATCTCCTTGATCCCCCGGCCGCTGTACTTCCCGGACTCGTTGATGTATTATGACGCAACCCATGCAGTTTTTACCGCCTTGGCGAAGCATTCCGAAATAGATAACCGACCTCCGGCCGCTCCTGCAACAAAAATCCCGCCGGAATTTGAAATGCCTTCCTTTTCATATGATTGCACAAAGCCCGTATCACCTATGATTATGCCCGTCATTTCCGCAATCTCTTTTGTTCCGTTTCCCGGAATCATGGCAACAGAGAGAACGACCATGTCATATATATTCTCGATGTTTGTTTTTGACAGGCTGTTAAAATATGTGATTTTGAGCCGGTCTTCTCCCGATTTATAAATATCTCCCGGAATCGCTCTTATCATAAGAAAATCTTCTTTTGCTTTTTGGTATAGCGCTTCAAAATCTTTTCCGGAGCCCTGGATATCTATATAGAAGAATGTTACGGATGTTTCGGGGTTTCTTTTTCTTATGAGATGAGCCATGCGGAGCGCCGACGCGCAACATATTTTCGAACACCAGAGATGATTGAGTTTTGAATCTCTGCTTCCAACGCACTGTATGAAAGCGATCTTATCCGGCGGCATACCATCCGAGGGTTTCATGGCGATGCCGTTACTTCTTAACATCTTTTCAAGGTCAAGGCTTGTTATTACGTTTTTAAAAGTTCCGTATCCATAAGGTTTTTTTACCGGATCGAAGGTATCAAATCCGGTTGCCACAATAATCGCGGCCGCTGATGATGAATAACTGCCTGATA
>JAUPLM010000317.1 GCA_030836965.1 Thermodesulfobacteriota bacterium
AACCAGAATATCACCGCTCAGATATTTCGGGGTAGGATCAAGCCTGCCGCAAAACATATCATTAAGGTCTGCTGTTGTCGGAAATGTCACTGCAAGATCAGGATTTCCGATATGACCTTCATTGACAGAGTTTACCTGCCCTCCGGTAATATCAAATGTGATTTTGACATCAGAGTCATTTGTATCAAAGTGTATCAGGGGGCTCCAGCGTTTGAGAAGTTGCCCGATTTTCTTATTGCCGTTCATTTTATCCTTAAAATAGTTCGCAGACTTAAGGCAATCCTGGATGTTGCTCATATCTGTCTCCTCCGCGATTTGGGTTTCATTTTTTCCAGTGCCAGGTCCAGCGCGTCAATAATCTGATCGATCTGACTTTCCGAAACAATTAATGGCGGCTGAATCCTGATGGCAGCGGTATTATTGGTGGCAAGAAGCGCGAAGACGCCTTCTTCGGCCAGATACCGGTTCATTCGAAAACCACCGGCCGGATCGGCCAGCCGAAGGACTGTATGCAGACCGATCTGCCCGTAACTTTCAAGCAATTCAGGATGCTTTTCCAAAAGAGCTTCATAGCCGTCAGCCAGACGCTTTCCTTTTTTAATCACGTCGCTTAAGAAATCGGGAGTATTGATTATATCGATCAATGCTGATGAGACAACACAACCGAGATCGGAACCGCTGGTGCTGGAATAGTGGCTATAGGGATAGGTCAGAAAGAAACTGGCGACATCTTCAGTAAACATGGTAGCCGCCATGGGATAAAGTCCGCCGGTCAGACCTTTGGCCGATATCATTATATCCGGAATTACGCCTGCCGAATGTTCTATCGCCCAGAATTTTCCTGTTCTGCCGAGCCCTGTGACTACTTCGTCAATGATCAGCAGTGTTTCGTACTGGTCACACAATTTGCGGACCTGGATAAAATAATCTTCAGGGGGGATAAGGAGACCGGCCTCTGCAATCATCGGTTCAAAAATAACCGCTGCCGTATCTTCCGAGATTTCTTTCCTGAGTGCTTCGATGTCGCCAAACGGCACATGACTGAATCCCGGCATTAAGGGACCGAAAGGTTCGGTATAATCCGGGTTGCTGTTTGTCGAGAGCGCGAATCCTGTGATTCCGTGATAACATTCATCGGCGGAAATGATGCCGGTTTTACCGGTAAAGCCCCGGGCAAGCTTGATTGCCAGATCCACGGCCTCTGATCCGGTGGAGCTGAAAAATACACAATTAACATTTCCCGGCGTTGTCGCGGCGAGTTTATCCGCAAGCAATAATTTTTCTTCCGACATCAGGAAATTATTGCCCATATCGATACGTTCCAGGGCTTTCTTCAGAACATCGACAAGAACAGGATGCCGTCTTCCCAGGTTGAACACCCCCTGAAGCGCAAGTGCGTCAAGAATTTCCCTCCCGTCGATATCTTTTGATACGCATCCGCGCCTTTCCGTTTCGAAAATATCGAGCCCGACATGACTCATAGTTCGAACACGCATTTCACCAAAACGATGCGCGTATCGCTTGAGCAGATCTTTCTTCTTTTCTGAAATTTCCTGGTCCATGGTCTCCTCTTCAATTTAATCTGCGGATATCAGGGCCGATTAAACATCTATTTCAAGCAGCTTTGCGGCATTTTTATAATAAATCAGCTCTTCAAGGGACCGGTCTCCCCTGCATGCGATCTTGACCGTCCTGATATGAGGAGGTCGGCTGCCCCATGGCCAATCAGACGCATACATTACCTTTTCCGCACCAAATGTTTTAATCAGCTTTCTTATGGTTTCAGGTGATTGAACGCTGGTGTCTACCCATACATTGGAACAGTCATGAAGTCTTTTGCGGACATCATTGTGCCAGAAGAGACCTGAATGTCCTACGATGAAATTGACATTCGGAAAAGTCCGGACAAGAGCTTCGACATCTGCAATATTTCCATTCTCGGGAGAATGTTTGCCTGACTCATTTTTTAAATAATAAAATGCCTTGCCGGCATGCATCAACACGGGTTTTTTCAGCGGAGAGAATGCCTGAACAGCCTCGAAAGTTCTTGTATCGGTAAGCGGCATCCGCTGAATGATCGGATGCAGTTTAAGTCCCCTGGCGCCATTCCGGACATCTTCAGCCAGTTTTTTCGTGACATCATATTTCCTGGTAAAATCGACGCTCGTGAAAGGGATGATCCGGTTATCCAGTTTAGCGGCTTCAGACAGATCTTCAAAGGTAACATTGGGAGCAATCGGCAGGCAGACAGTAAAATTTACAGATGTCTCTTCCAGTGATTTCTGCATATTCTCCAGAGTAGCCGTCCGGTTTCTTGCACGCTGACCACGGGTGGCCAGTTTTTCTATCATAAAATAGAGAAACTTTCCTGCTCCAAGGCTTCTCATAAGAAGTTTTTCATTGTTGCCCTGGGGGTCATATATTTTCTGCATTACAACATTTTTTTTATAAATGAGATCTCTGCCGTTTGGATATAAAATATCGCCAAGATGACTGTGAACATCGATAATCATGCATTCACCTCCGGATTTAGAGTAATATGCGTTTGTCTGATGTCATAAAAAAAATGTGATGCTGATTTTCTAACACTGTAAATGCGCAGAGAAATTCCCATCTACTTCCATGGATTGTCATATATAAATAAAATACGAAAAAAGCACTATATATTTATGGATCGGATGCTACAGGTTCTGAAATGTCATCTTATCAAGCAGGCTCATCCTGAACTTCAAATATCCTTTGATAAAATCCGGGGAAAATCCGGGTAAAATGCAAATAAAATACAAATTATTGCGCATGATATTAGTTGTGTGAACAGCTTTTTACTGTAGATGAATGACGTGTTTCCGGAAGAGTCAGCTTCCAAACCTGAATTATTGATGTTCCGGAATAATGGTGCTATGAACAGTTTGATTAAGGAGAC
>JAUPLM010000318.1 GCA_030836965.1 Thermodesulfobacteriota bacterium
AGGTCGAAGGGCTTCATAATATAGTCGATTGCGCCTTTCTTCATGGCTTCCACCGCTGTTTCGACCGTAGCATATGCGGTCATCATTACGACGCCAAGTGCGGGGTAGGCCTCTTTCGCTTTATTTAAAACCTCGACTCCGTCCATTCCCGGCATTTTAATGTCAAGAAGCATCAAATGGTAAGCCTGGTCCATCATCAGATCCAGTGCTTCCTGTCCTGAGGATGCAATAGCCACATCGTATCCTTCATCTTCGAGCCAGTCTTTCAGGGAATTTCTCACGATCAGTTCATCATCCACAACCAGAATATGAAACTTTTTCCTCTCCTGGTCATACAGCCTTATTGCTCCCGCAGGGCACGCCTTTTCGCAGGCGCCGCATCTTGTGCAGGCAGCCGTGTCGATCAGATAAGGATTCGGTATCGTGTGGGGAACAGGAAGATATATCGCTTTCCGGACGGTCAGGCCGGCATTAAACTCATCGGGAACCTCTACAGGGCAGACATCGGCGCAAAGACCGCATCCGGCGCAAGTTTCCGGATTAACCCAGCTCGGTTTGCTGCGCAGCATAACCTTGAAATTTCCGGCATCGCCCTCGACCGATGTCAGTTCGGTTGAAAGCAGTATTTCAATATTTTCGTGAAAAAGCCCTTTCCTGAGACATCTCTGGACAGCGGCATCCCTGTTGACAAGGGGAAGCATCTTGCACATTCCGCACCGGTTCGTAGGAAACTGGTAATCGAGCTGTGAAAGAATGCCTCCTATGCGCGCAGACCGGTCGATCAATATAACTTTGTGACCGGTTTCCGCAAGGTCCAGAGCGGCCCTTATACCGCTTATCCCGGCTCCGACAACAAGCGCTCTGCCTGTTTTATGTGCCATAAAAGCTCCTATTCCCTTATTCCCACAACTTCGGCAAACTCATCCTCACGAAACACGGAGAGAGGCGGAGGTTCATCCGGGCTTCTTCCCGCCTCATACATGAAAGCTTTCTGTGTTTTATATGCAATTGTCCTGAAAAGCTCCATAACCGGTATTTCATTCGGGCACGCATTGCTGCACTGCCCGCATCCGACGCATGCGGTACTCATATGGGCCAGTCGCGTCAAATGATAAAACAGGGTGTCAGCAGGCATCTTTACCGCTCCTTTTCTTTCAGCCCATTGCAGATACTGGTAAGGTTCATGGCTAAATACATCTGTGCTGAAAACGCATTCCCTGCAGTAGCAGACAGGACAGGCCACTCTGCAATTGTAGCAGTTCACGCAATCTGCGAAGTATTCCGTCAGTTTTCCGATTGAGTTGGTGGCTTTTTCGGTTTTATCGAACATCCCGTCCCGAAAAACCTTTCTCTGTGCAATAACGGAGTTGATTGCTTCCTGTCTCTCCCGCGGCTCCTGGCCCGAAGTAAGGCCGAGGCTTGTGCAAATTTCTTCTCCTGCGGGCGTCAAGGCATGCACCAGGAGCTGTTCGTTGATATTTACGCCTACGATTCCGATTCTTATGTCCGCTCTTTCAGGAATTGACTGTTCACACACCCTGCATGCTGCAGAAAGTCCTTTTTCCGCATCGGCTTTCTTTTCTCCCGACAGCATCATTTCCAGGAATACCGGGGTTGATCTCTCTTTTTTATCCGATACGAAGCGTTTATAATCACTGTTCGTATAAGCGCCAAGGCAATCAGCGCTTATTATGATAACTTCATCAGGACTCGCCTGCCTGAGTTTTACAAGTTCGACGAACGCCCTTATCTCGCAGGGTCTCAAAACTGCGGCAATTTTACACCCGGCAGACTTTCTTGTGAGACTGGAAAGAATTTTTGCGCTGTTAATCGGGAAGGCGGGAGCTAAAGGGTCGGCGCCTTCCAGATGTCCGGGATCGGATACCAGAACCGGTTTTACGGAATTATTTGCGGACAGGCGCATTGGCACAAGTATAGAACCGATATCATCCAGCCTGAGAACGGAACTGAAAAAATTCCTTAGAGCCAACTGCACATCCTTCTTTTCGACGCTCAATATATATGTCGCAGGCATACGCTCCTCCGGGCTTCATACTTTCAGCCTCTAAAGCAATCATTCGTTTATTTCATATAACCATTTTCAGTTTTGCTTCGTTCGGGCCTATTTTTTTAATCTGTCCGGCAAGATCCTTCATTATTTGAGAAAACATTATCCCGTCGCTTGCGCCAATCCACGTAAGACGCAGCCTTTTGTCATCAATCCCGAATGCCGGCAGAATCTCTTTTAAAAGCTTCACCCGTCGTCTGGCCTTGTAATTGCCGTTTATATAATGACAGTCTCCCGGATGACACCCGCTTACGAGAACGCCGTCCGCACCTTCCAGAAAGGCTTTGATTATATACTGAGAGTCAACCATACCGGTGCACATCACCCGGATCAGCCGTATGTTTTTCGGGTAGCTCAGTCTGGAGGTTCCAGCAAGATCGGCAGCAGTGTAAGTACACCAGTTGCATACAAAAGCTATTATTGTGGGCTCAAATTCATCCATGACTCTCTCCGTTTGTTGTTGCCGTTAATTAGTTTCCATCCGGAAATGGCCCTTTTGTGCGATCTCTGTGTCAATCTGCGGGATTTCTTGTGCGACGGACTATGCGTACGTCTCCGCGCAATCCCTTGATTTCCTTGAGCTTGCCCAAAATTGCCGATTTCCAGATTGGAAACTTGTATGTGTCCGAATATAGTTTCCGGATGGACACTAATTTGACACATCACCCTGTCAGATTCCAATTGATGCCAGTGAGTTCATAATCCCGTCAAATTCAGCGAATATTTGTTTCTTCTTGAAATGTTTTACCTGAGCGGCTCCGCTTGGACAAAATCCGGAACAACTGCCGCAGCCTTTGCATACCGCTTCGTTTACAACCGATACCCCGCGGCGTTCATCAAACTCAATGGCCGAGTAAGGGCACAGGCCGATACATACCTGACAACCGGCGCACACATCCGGATCAATCCAGGAAATTGTCGAAGGCACTTGTATGATTCCGCGTGTTGCCAGTGACAGAGCTTTGGAGGCAGCGCCCGATGCCTGGGCAACGCTATCCGGGATGTCCTTGGGCGACTGACAGGCGCCTGCGAGAAAGACACCATCCGTAGCCGTATTCAGCGGACCCAGTTTGGGATGCTCTTCAAGAAAGAATCCGTCCGCGCCCAGGTTTACACCGAATATGCGCCCAACCTCATTTGCATCCCGCCGGGCCTCGATAGCGGAACAGAGCACGACCATATCAACAGGAACACGCAGAACTCTTCCAAGGAGCGTATCTTCAGCAATGGCGATGAGTTTTCCTTCTTCTTCCGGTTCGATCGCCCGGTCCGTGATTTCAGCTACTTTTCCCCTTACAAAGTTTGTACCCTCCTCCTGGCATCTTCTGTAAAACTCCTCATAACCTTTGCCGTAGCACCGCTGATCGATATAGAAATCATATACTAAAGTATCGTGCCCTACCTTCTCCTTGATCAGATGAGTGTATTTCAGCGCATACATGCAGCAGACCCGCGAGCAGTATTCATGGTATTTGACGTCGCGGCTCCCGACACAGTGAAGGATCGCTACGCTTGCAGGTATTTTGGTCAATTCACCTTTTTCATCCCTGATCAGAATTTTGCCGCCGGTCGGTCCTGTTGCGTTGCTGAGCCGTTCGAACTCAAGGCTGGTAAATACATTGGGATAGAAACCATACCCGAATTGCTTCATCGGCGAAGGATCCATCAGATCATAACCTGTGGCGATAATAATACTGCCCACTTTCACTTCAACCTCTTTCGCTTCCATTGCATGATCGATTGCTTTGGCCTCGCAGACCTTTACGCACTCCATACATTCGGAACAGGCGCCGCAGTTAAGACAACGACCGGCCTCCCGCCTGGCTTGCTCTTCCGAAAAACCGCGGTTCACTTCGCTGAAAAGAGCGGCTCTCTCCGATGCCGCCAGATGTGAGGAGTGAGCCCTTTTCGCTCCGGATATGTTTTCGGGAATTTCCTGCCAGTTGTTGCCCGGGGTCTCCGGAACCGCGAATTTTTGTGCATATTCATCAAGATTTTCTCCGCTGATAAACAGATGCATTGCCTCAACCGCTCTGCGAGCGGCCGCAACGGCTTCTATGACCGATGCCGGCCCGGTAACGGCGTCACCAGCCGCAAATATGTGTGGGATGGATGTCTGAAGTGTCCGGGGATTTACCGCGAAAGTATCTCTTGAGGTCAGATCAGGCCCGCTGCCGTCCGCAACCCAGCCGGCATCCATCCGCTGCCCGATGGCGCCGATAAGCGCATCACATTTTATTGTGAACTCCGAACCCTCCACCGGTACCGGCCGGCGGCGTCCGCTTCCATCCGGCGCACCAAGTTCGGTCTTTATGCAATTCAGACCGCTCAGACTGCTTTCATCGCTGATTATGCCCACCGGTGCGGTAAGATAATGGATTTTTATGCCTTCTGCGAGGGCGTCCTCAATTTCCTCGGGATAGGCAGGCATTTCGTTACGGGTACGCCTGTAAACCACCGTTACTTCATTACAGCCAAGGCGTTTAGCTATTCGCGCAGCGTCAATGGCGACATTGCCGCCGCCGATAACAGCAACATTTTTACCCGGCCGCTCACGGCTTCCCAGATTGATTTCCCTTAAAAAGTCAACCGCATTAAATATTCCGCTGAACTCTTTTTCACCCGGAATATTTATATCCAGACTTTTATGTGCGCCGGTAGCAAGAAAAACCGCGCTGAACCCATCTTCTTTAAGGCTATCCAGCGTAAAATCACGGCCCAGGCTTTTATTAATTTCCGTTTTAATTCCAAGACGGAGGATGTAGCCGATCTCTTTATCAAGTATCTCCGGGGGCAGGCGATAATCGGGTATGCCGACCCTGAGCATGCCGCCCAGCTTAGGAAGCGCTTCAAAAATCGTTACGATGTAACCTTTCAACCGCAGGTAATATGCTGCCGTCAATCCGGCCGGTCCTGAACCGACCACCGCAACTTTTTCGGCACGATCTTTTATTACAGGCAAAGGCAATTCCGCAGGGTCAACCTTATCTGCTGCAAAACGTTTCAATTCCCTTATGGCAATCGCCTGATCGGTCTCCTTCCGCCTGCATTGATTTTCACAGGGATGCGGACACACACGTCCAAGTACACCCGGCAGAGGAAGTTTTTCCATGATCAGCTGAACGGCCTCTTTGTATTTACCCTGCCCGATCAACTGTACGTAACCCTGAACATTGATTCCGGCCGGGCAGGTGATCACGCATGGCGCCCGGTCCTTTTTATCAATACAGAAAGTGATAGGTACGGCCTGGGGAAAAGATCTGTATATGGCCTTCCGGCTGCCAAGCGATTCATCCCACTCACTTGGAACGGATACCGGGCAGACGTTTGCGCATTCACCGCAACCCGTACAAACACCTTCTTTTATATAACGAGGCTTTCGGCGTATTTTAACCGTATAGTTGCCGATATACCCTGAGACTTCCTTTACTTCACTGTAGGAAAGCAGTTTGATATTGGGATTCTGGATTACTTCCACCATCTTGGGCGTGCCGATGCAGGCGGCACAGTCAAGAGTGGGGAATGTTTTGTCGAACTGCAGCATATGGCCGCCGATTGTGGTCTCTTTTTCGACCAGATAAACCTTATAACCGGCATTGCCGATATCAAGCGCGGCCTGCATTCCCGATATACCGCCGCCTACCACCATTATATCAGGATTGACATCAACTTCACGTGTTTCAAGGCTGTTGTGATAATTGACCCGGTTAATTGCGGCAGCCGCCAGATTCTTGGCCTTGCGCGTGGCTTCATCTTCATCCGGAGTTACCCATGAAACTTGCTCCCGCACGGATGCCATCTGGAACATGTAAGCATTAAGCCCGGCGCGTTCGCATGCTCCGCGAAAGGTTA
>JAUPLM010000029.1 GCA_030836965.1 Thermodesulfobacteriota bacterium
AAGAAGAGCTGAAGCAGAACAGGAATATCCTGCGTTACTTCAATATATACTGCGGCAAGCTTTGAAACCAGCCAGTTTGTGGAAAGGCGGGCGATCCCTAAAAAAGTTCCGAGTATAACTGTAAGAATAATGCCTATGAAGGCCACCTTGATGGTGTTCAACACTCCGACAAACAGAGCCTTCCCGTATGTATCCGCAGCAGAATAAGATATAAGTGATTCGCCGATTTCAAAGGAAGCCTCCTTGTCGAAAAAATCAAAACCGGTTGCAATGGATTGTCTCTCAAGATTGTCTACAGTGTTCGTAAAAAGATAATACCCGAGAAGCCCGACCATCCCGATAGTCAATATCTGGTATATGATCGAACGCATTTTCGGATCATTTAAAAAAGGAATTTTTTGTTCGGCATTATCTGCCGGACCTGACTCATTGCTTTTTTGCATTCAATTCTCTTGCGGCATGCCTATTATTGATGCTCTCGTAAAAAGTCATATGCGAACGGATTTGAGATTTTTGGGAAACAGATTTTTAAAGAACTGAGCGTTAAAAATAGCAAGCTGTTTGAGGGCTTTCGCCCGAGTTCTTGCTATTTAGCGAAGTGGTTTAAAAATCCCCAAAAAGCTCATTGAGAGAGCATGTTTAGACTTTTTACGAATTCATCATTATTAATGTTTTGCAATAAAATGCGGTGAGATTTTTTATCAAAAAAGCCGGCAGCAAGAGGTGAAAACACACCTTGCCGCCAGCTGCGAAAAAATATAAATATAAAAATCAGGACTCTGTTACTTTAAAGGCGGGGAATACATGATTCCGCCGTCCTTCCAGAGGGCGTTCAAACCGCGTTCCAGCTTTAGAGGTGTATTTTTACCTACATTACGCTCAAAAATTTCGGCATAATTTCCTACCTGCTTGATTATGTTATACGCCCACTTCTCGTTGAGTCCGAGAGCTTTTCCATTTCCGGGTGTTACTCCCAATAAACGCATGATCGAAGGATTGGCGCTTTTGAGCATTTCATCAACGTTTTTTGAAGTTATGCCGAGTTCTTCGGCTTCGATCATCGCAAGCACTGAGAAGTTTACAACATCTTTCCACTGGTTGTCCCCGTGGCGAACTGCAGGAGCGAGGGGTTCTTTTGAAATGATGTCGGGAAGAATCATATAATCGTCCGGATTGGGTGCAACAGAACGGACACCGGCAAGCTGTGACGCATCGGATGTCATGCAATCGCACCTTCCAGCAAAGAAAGCCTTGTTGAGTTCGGCGTTCTGTTCGATTACAACAGGTTTCATCTTCATCTTGTTGGTTCTGAAGTAATCGGCTACATTCAGTTCTGTTGTTGTTCCCGGCAGAACGCAAACTGTTGCGCCGTCAAGTTCCTTAGCCCTTTTGATTTTCAGTTTTTTGGGAACCAGGAAGCCCTGACCGTCATAATAGTTTACCTGTACAAAATCAAGGCCGAGCTCCGTATCGCGGCCGAGTGTCTGAGTTGCATTACGGCACAGCACATCGACTTCACCGGCCTGTAATGCGGTAAAGCGCTGAACCGCGGTCAGAGGAACAAATTTCACCTTGTTGGAATCGCCGAATACCGCAGCAGCGATAGCACGCGCCGTATCTACATCAAGACCGCGCCATACGCCTTTTTCATCCGGTTTGCCGAAACCGAATAAATCACCGTTTACCCCTACCTGAACAAAACCTTTTGCCTTGACGGAATCAAAAGTCTGTCCCGCGAAAGCGACTCCGGACATGGCAAAAACAATTGCCACAACCAAGCATAACTTGAATAACTTCATCGGTTTTTCCTCCTTTTGGTTTTCGGTTTGTTTTTATCAAAATACATAAAGAGACAGCAGTAATCCGTGCATCCGTTTTACAGTTGCCTTAACACTCTAATATATATATGAATAAAATAACTGGTGAAAGAATTCTGGCGGCACCCCGTCACTTTCCATCCGGGAACGCAACTATGGACGGATTTTATTTTATAAGTGGCAATCAGTTAGCAAACTCCTTTATAAATGGCAATAGAAAAACGGAATCCCTGACGCAGATAAAAACTTGTGTTAATTTTTTTTGTGTGGTAAAAGCGCATAATTTTTCCGAGGAGATCATATGTTAAAAAGATTTTTGCCTAAGGAAACCGTTTTTTTTGATTATTTTGAGCAGCAGATCGCCCTTACAATTATCGGGACTAAGGAATTTTTACAGCTTGTAACCAAAGCCGATAACATTCCTGAACGTGTTGAAAGAATTAAAGAAATTGAGCACCAATCGGATACGGTTACTCATCTGTGTTACAGCGCGTTACGTAAAACTTTCATCACTCCGTTTGACCGCACCGAAATAAACGCTTTAATAAAAAAACTCGATGATATCATGGACGCAGTGGATTCGGCCGCAGAGCGCATTTTATTGTATGAAGTTACGGAGTTCCTTCCCGAGATGAGAGAACTGGCTCTCATACTGGTAAATGCCTCGATTGAACTGGAACATGCTCTGAAAATCTTAAGAAAATCCAAAAAGCGGCAGGGTGTTCTTGATAAGTGCGTAATTATCCACCAGCTCGAAAATGACGGCGACGCGATGCTGCGCACAGCAATCGGGCGGTTATTTAAAGAGGAAAAAAATCCCATTCAACTGATAAAATATAAAGAAATACTCGAAGATCTCGAATCCGCCACTGATTATGCCGAAGAGGTCGCCAACCTTATTGAAGGCGTTATACTCGAGGAAGATTAGAGATGGATCCTGTCTGGTATCTGGTTATCTTTACCGTAATTGTCGCTCTCACCTTTGATGTAATAAACGGTTTTCACGATGCAGCCAACTCGATCGCGACCGTGGTTTCGACACGCGTGCTTTCGCCCAGGCTGGCCGTCATATGGGCCGCTTTTTTCAACTTCATCGCCATGTTTTTTTTTGCGCCCAAGGTAGCGGACACAATTTCAAAAATCATCCATATCAACCCGCTTGATCCGGCTTATGTGTATGTGGTGCTTTCCGGCCTGATCGGAGCCATTTTCTGGGATCTGCTCACCTGGTGGTGGGGCCTCCCGACCAGCTCTTCACATGCGCTCATAGGCGGTTTTGCCGGCGCCGGTATCACCTACGCTGGTTTTTCCGCTCCCAGATGGGATAAATTATTTAAAACAGTATTATTCATACCAATAGCTCCCCTTATGGGTTTGCTGCTTGGTTTTATTTTTATGCTTCTTGTTTTCTGGATTTTCAGGAGATGGAAACCGAAACAGGTAGACAAATTATTCCGCAGGGGGCAGCTTTTTTCGGCAGCCCTTTATTCCCTGGGACACGGCGGGAATGATGCCCAGAAGACTATGGGAATTATCATAGCTCTGCTCGTTGCTTCGGGCCACATGGAGAGCACCGTCACGCTGTCACTGACCAAATTTTCCACATTATGGATCATACTATCCTGCCATCTTGCAATGGCTTTAGGCACGGCCTTCGGAGGCTGGAGAATCGTCAAGACAATGGGTATGAAGATCACCAAGCTCAAGCCGGTAGGTGGTTTTTGCGCGGAAGCCGCGGGCGCCTTAACTCTATTTTTTGCAACCCACGCGGGTATTCCGGTTTCGACCACACACACGATAGCCGGGTCAATAGTCGGAGTGGGTGCGACTACAAAGCTTTCAGGCATAAAATGGGGAATTGCGGCACGTATTGTCTGGGCGTGGATAATAACGATACCCGCCTCCGCCCTTGTAGCCTCTTTGTGCATGTATGGAATACAGCTTTTCCACCCTAAATTTTAAAACCAGCTTCACCGTATCATATTCATCTGCATCCCGATACGGATTATCGGAAATCATGATAAAGAGTATCCGGTACGCATAGTAATCAAAACACTCTATGGGGGATCCTGCCATGTCAATTCTATACTCACAAACAAGTCTCGGCCGTCTGACACTGCTAAACCGTCTGGTCATGGCGCCGATGACGCGCAACCGCGCGACCGGCAATATTCCCAACGCGCTTATGGCCGAGTACTATGCCCAGCGCGGCACGGCGGGACTCATTATTACCGAAGGGACGTCACCCTCGCCGAATGGGTTGGGTTATCCCCGGATACCGGGAATATTTTCTCCATCCCAGGTCGAAGGGTGGAAACATATTACCGGTGCGGTGCACGCCAATGGGGCGAAGATGTTTCTCCAGGTCATGCATTGCGGACGAATTTGTCATCCTCTGAACATGCCGGCCGGAGCCCGTATCCTTGCGCCTTCCGCCGTGGCTGCCGCCGGCGGGATGTACACGGATGCCGAAGGCATGAAGCCTCATCCCGTACCGCAGGCAATGACCGTGGAGGAGATCAAGGCCGCCGTCGCGGAGTTTGTTCAGGCCGCCAGAAATGCCGTTACAGCCGGTTTTGACGGGATCGAGCTGCACAGCGCGAACGGTTATCTGCTCGAACAGTTCATCCGCCCGAATACCAATCAGCGCAATGATGGTTACGGCGGTCCTATCGGGAACCGGGCGCGTTTCGTGCTGGAGGTGGCCGAAGCGGTGACCGGCGCCATCGGCAGGGAGAAGGTAGGCATCCGTCTTTCGCCGTTCGGCGTTTTCAACGATATGCCGCTGTACGACGCGATGGAATCGGATTACGCCTATCTTGCTCAGCAGCTCAACTCCAGCGGAGTGGTTTATATCCACCTCGTGGATCACTCATCAATGGGAGCGCCGCCGGTGCCCGATGCCATTAAGGCTGTATTCCGCAAATTATTCAAGCGCACTCTGATACTCTCCGGAGGTTACGATGCCGAACGAGCCGAAAACGACCTTGCCGCGGGCAGATGCGATCTCATAGCCGTGGGGCGGCCTTTTCTTGCCAATCCGGATCTGCCGGCCCGGTGGAAAACCCGCGCTGCCCTAAACGCGCCGGATACGTCCACGTTCTACACGCCCGGCCCCAAGGGTTATATCGACTACCCGGCGCTGAAGCAATGAGGGACCAATAAATGTTTTCCGCAACGAATCTTATTGCAGGCATAATCACGGGAGCTTTCGGGCTGGGCTACTATGTCTATGGCAAGAAACAGAGCAGGATGATCTTTATGTTCACAGGAATTGCCCTGATGGTATATCCGTATCTGTTTGCCAACAGCACGCTTCTGATCGTTATTGGCTTAATTCTGATACTTCTTCCGTTTGTCTTCAGGGATTAGTTTATGAACAACCGGGGCAAAATCAATATTTCGGACAGGAAGTCAATGCAGATAATTTCCGGAGAAAATAATTGATTAAAATTGGAGGCGGCATCCGGATTTGAACCGGAGAATAACGGTTTTGCAGACCGCTGCCTTACCACTTGGCTATGCCGCCAAAAAAAATGGAGCGGGAAACGGGATTTGAACCCGCGACTTCAACCTTGGCAAGGTTGCACTCTACCACTGAGTTATTCCCGCTCAC
>JAUPLM010000319.1 GCA_030836965.1 Thermodesulfobacteriota bacterium
AATTGATAGTTTCTATTCCTAAAAAAGGACGGACTTCCCCAAAAAAGGAAATCATTTTCATAAAAATGCTTTGAATACGGATAAATTAATCTGGCATGGTGATTGCTTGTATATAACCCTCAAGCTGTAAATATCAACCGGGGTCTAAAAATGCCCCCGAGGATATCCATTGTCAGTATGTAAACTGATATAATTTATTTAACTTATTATCAAAGGGAGGAGTTATTATGAAAAGTGTTTTAAAGTTTATGGCATTAGCCATGGTTGTGGTCTTCGTGCTTGCAGGATGCGGAAAACAGCCGACCGAAGAGATGAATGCGGCAAAAACATCAATCGATGCATTTATAGCTGACGGTGCAGAAAAATATGATGCCGCAGGCGCAAAGAGTTTGAATGATGCAATGCAGGCTGCGCAGGATGAAATCAAAGTTCAGGACGCCAAGTTTTTCAAGGATTATGCAAAGGCAAAAGAGATTTTAGTAAAGGCAAAGGCTGACGCAGATAAACTCAAGACAGAATTGGCTACAAAAAAGGAAGAGGCAAAGAAAAATGCACTGGCAGGACAGGAAGCTGCAATAGCCGCGGTAGAAGAAGCAAAGGCCCTTCTGGGAAAAGCTCCTAAAGGAAAAGGCTCACAGGCTGATTTAGAGGCATTTAATGCCGACCTGAAAGGCATTGAAGATTCTTTGGTTGAAGTGAAGACCGCTGTTGATTCAGAGGATTATAATGTAGCGATTGAAAAGGCAACAGCGATCAAAGACAAGGCGACTGCTATTTCTGACCAGGTAAAAGCGGCCATGGAAAAAGTCGGAGCAAAAAAATAGTTGATAGCTGTTTATATTTAACCCGCAACAGATAACGCAATCCATGTCCGCCTCGGACGGGTTGCCGGGTTCTCATAAAAAGGCACGGGCGATTTTGAATTCAAGATCGCCCGTGCCTTTATTTATCCCCAGAGGCCATTATTTTAGACTCCAAACTGTCCCGGAGATTGACAATACAGCCCGGTAATTGTTAGTATGATCCATACGGATAGCAGGAAAAAGAACATTAGGAAACCAGTCAATTATTGAAGCAATATGAACAGTTATGTTGATATTCTTTGAAGAGATAAGATTCTGAATGGTACAAAATATTGTTAAAAAGACATTAATTTTTTCCATAATGATAATGGCATTCGGTTGCTCTGCTCCGGAGATCCCTCCGGAAATACAAATAGCTGAAAAACAGGAACATAATCTCTGGCTGTCAGGTGCTGAAATTTATGCCCCGGAAGGATTTAACCAATACAGGATTTCATTACGGAAGGCAAAAGACAACCTGATAAAAGAAAAATCCAGATTTATATGGTTTCAGGATTACCGGCCAGTTCAGTCAGAATTAAGAACGCTGCTGGATGCCGGCCACCATTTACAAAAAAAGATTTGGGATACAAGAAATATAAAAAAAGCCGGTATTTCAGATAAGTTATCCTTTTTGAAAAACAGGATAGAGACTCTTAAAGGACTGACTGAAATGATCAATGAAGGGAGGCTTGCGAGGAAAGATCTCATAAAGGCTGAACTGCTCCTGTCGGAAGCGACTACCATGTATAACAAGAGCGACTTTAAGGCTGCTGAAGGGAAATTAAAGAAGTTATCAGGATTCATCGAGTCGGCTGAAAATACGTTACGTCCTATTCTTGACCGTTATGCGGACCGCAGTCATATAACAAAATGGCAGAAAATGGCGGATGAGACGATAGCTGAATCAAAAAAAACAGGCATTCCGGCAATTATCGTAAATAAAAGCGAGCGAACTCTTATACTCTATAAAAATGGTGTTCCCTTCAGGACATATAATGTCGGTCTCGGACGTAACGGTTCACTCGATAAAAGCTTTGCCGGGGATCAGAAAACACCTGAGGGAAAATACAGGATAACAAAGAAGCTGTCTGCAAGCCGCTTTCATAAGGCATTATTGATAAACTACCCTAACGAAGAAGATATGAGGAATTTCATCAGCGCAAAGAAAAAAGGGCTTATTCCTGCAAAGTCCCAGATAGGCGGACTCATAGAAATACACGGCGGCGGAAAAGAGAGCATGACATATGGATGTATTTCGATGGACAATAACATGATCGATTCCCTCTTCAGTCTCGTTGATGTCGGAACACCTGTGACAATTGTCGGGGCTGTTGATCATAATAATACCCTTTCTTCCGCCATGGAAGGTCTCTAAATGTTCAAAACCCGGATATTTTTTAAGATATTTTTAATTTTAGTTGTCATGTTTCTGTCGCTAGAGTTTGCCGGATATTATATCGGGAGCAGAAAAGTGCCGAGCGGCGATAAATCGGCGGGGACAAAATATGATAAAATCAGCCTTGATGCCCTGAAGAAAAGAAATTCAGCGCTCAGGCAAAGGTTGGAAAATCTTACCCCTGACAGAGTTTATATCGTTATAGACACTGGCATGAATAAGCTCTATCTGAAAAAAGGAAGCATGGTGATCCAAGAAGCTGTTGTCTCAAGCGGAAGCGGCAATGTATTGAAAGATCCGTCGGGCAAGCGGCAATGGGTATTCGATACACCTACGGGCGAATACATGGTGAAGTCAAAAAGCGTAGCGCCTGCATGGACAAA
>JAUPLM010000320.1 GCA_030836965.1 Thermodesulfobacteriota bacterium
AGCATTGAAGGAACAAGAGATGAGGTATTGGTCGTAAAAACAGCGTGAGGCGGGCAGATTTCATTGAACCGGGCAAAGACACGGCCTTTCAGCTCCGGATCTTCAGGCACCGATTCGCTGACAAAGTCGGAATTTTCACCTGCTTCCTCAGCATCGTACGACATCCTGATTCTTTTCAGCGAAGCATGGGCGTTTTCTTCAGTCAACCGCCCGGAGGCCATGTATGTTTTGGCCAGCTTGCCCATCCTGTCATTCGCCTTTTCAAGCGCGCCCTGCCCCGCATCATAAAATGAGACTTCGTATCCGCTCACGGCGCACTGAAAACCGATCTGCTGTCCCATGTTTCCAGCGCCGATAATCAAGACCCGCCTGATATCGTCAATATTCATCCACTTCCTCCGTATTGTCTCTGCGCGTTATAACTGACGGCTTTTTTAAAAGTTAATTTTTCACACAAAGGCACGAGGAACGCCTGTTATAAAAGCATTCGGGTTTATCTTTGTGTCCTCAGTGGTCTTTGTGTGAAGATGATTTTTACGAGTACACCCAAATTGGCTGTTCCGTAAAAACATTCAGCCCTTATACTTTCTTTACCTTCCATATCCTGTATAAGGCAGGCACGACAAACTGTGCCGCCAGGTAACCGGCCGCAAGGCCCATCGTAAGCGTCAAACCGATTGAATAAAGCACGGGATGGCGCGCAAAGAGAAGCGAAACCGCACCCGTAATAGTGGTTAAAGCCGAAACCCACACAGCCTTTTCCGTGCCCGTATCCAGCTCATGATGATAACCGTAAAGCATGAATACCCCGTAATCTATGCATAGCCCTACCACCACCATGGCCGCAATAACAGCCGGAGCGGTCAGGGATATGCCAAGAAGAGAAAATCCCCCCAGCACGGCGGCAACGGCGCTCATCACAGGCGCGAGTGAAATAACTGTGAGTTTTATGTTTTTGAGAAAAAGAAAAGTTAACCCCATGATAAGAAACCCGGCAACCGAAGCAAGGAAGAGAACCTCTCTTGAAACAGCCCTTGAAATCGTATCCGAAAAAGAGCGGCGGGAAACAATAAATGTTCCGGGGTGATCATCTGCAATTTTATTCATGGCGGAGACATATTCCCTGCTGTCCGGAAAAAACGAGATAACCCGGAAGCCTTCGTCATATTTATGAACAAATCTCTCCTTTATCCGGCCAAGAAACGAAAATTCCGGCAATTCGTCGTATGATGCCTGAGATGGATTAAGGCTGCTGAAAAACGGCTCAAAGGCCTTATCCGAAAAATTATAAATTATCCCCTGCTCCCTGATCAGGTTGCGGGTCTTTTCAACGCGCTCCGCGTTCCAGAAACTTTTCCAGCGCGACTCATTTGCCATGCGGGTTTCCTTTGACGGAAAAACGGGCGCTATACTGGAAAAAACATCTTTCCCCACCGTTCGCGCTGCAAGCTCATAAACCTTCTCATTTAATTTGAGAGCATCTTCTTCCGTCTTCCCGCTTGCCACAAAAAACGCGGGCTGATGCCGGCCGCCCCAAACCCTGTGGAATTCATTCTCCGCCTGTACGATTTCAGGGCCAGCGCCATCAAGGCGCTGAACATCGTTGTCGAATTTTACGTTAAAAGCGGATAGTGTGAGAACTCCTGATATTATCAGCCAGAGCAGAATCCTGATGCCGTCAGGAACTTTAAACGAAGGGAGAGCCATCCGGCTTCTTTCCGGAAGAGGCAGTGGCCGGGAGGCAATAATATACGGAAATACAAACAGGACAAATCCCAGACAAAGAAGGATGCTTACAATGGCAAAAAAAGCGAGCTCATGATAGCCCGCAACATTTGAAAAGAAGAAGGCGCCGAATACGCTTATGGTGGTAAGGGCGGCTATTAACAGAGGCCGCGCCACCTCTTTAACCGCGTCGATGCGGCCCGATGTCCTGACGGCCGTGTAGACATGTATGCCGTAATCATCCGCAATTCCGATGATCACCGCGCCCATTCCCGCGACGAAATAGGAGAGCTTCCCGAACACCAGCGCCGAAATATTCATCGATATAAGCACTGAAAACATCGGGATAAGAAAAAATATCACGGCGCGGTAATCGCGGAAATTAAAAAGGAATATCAGGAGAAAAGCAAGCGCTGCGGTTACGGAGGTTACGGCTATATCCCTCTTTATGACATCTTCGTTACTTACAGAGTGCGTATGTCCTGCAATTACGTCGCAGGAAATATAGCCGGGAAGTTTTGATATTTTACCGTTCAGATATTCCATCAGGCGTCTGGAACCGCCGGAGTCCGCTATATCAACCGGTGTATCCAGTATCAGCATGACATGCATGCCGTCGCGTGAAACGAAATGGTTATCCGTAAAATTTATTTCATAACCGGAAGCTCCCGACAGGTTGAGCAGATTCTTAAGGCTCACGGAGGAAATTCCAAGCGGATCGGCGCGCAAGACCGGGCCAAGAAACGAACTTGCCGGTGAAAGCATCTGGCGGTATACGCGGCTTAAATTCTCCTTAACGCCTTCCGGGGTCAGCTTTTGCCCGATCAGGATAAGGTCCTTTTCGCCGACAAGCTGGGGCGCGTAACGCATGAAGAGGAGAGTTTC
>JAUPLM010000030.1 GCA_030836965.1 Thermodesulfobacteriota bacterium
TTCACCGTTTTTCTCCGGAAGATTCAATACAAAAGCCGACCGTGATACAGGGACATCAGCCCAGTATCTCTCTATATCAAGCGTCAGGTAATCACCGGCATTGCCTGAAATTACAACCCTTGAAGGAATATCATATTCATTCACATGCTGTTCACCTTCAAAAGACGCCCTGTACAGAAGGTCACCCCATGTGTCAAATATCTCAACCTCTGCCGCATCCTGGCAATCCCCGCCGAAGTATATCTTCTCAGCGACTCCGGACCATTTTTTTCTCAGAGCAAGAACGCATTTCCCGTTTCCGTCATATGTAACCGCGGCCGAATCGAATTCATGAACAGGAACTCTTCCGGACAGAAGCATGATAACATCCTTTATCCGCACCGGCACCGAGATAAAGTTCTCCAGACCCGCATTGTCTGAGTGATCTTTATAAAATGTGTTATCGGCATGTGAAACAAAATAGAACCACTCTCCGTCTGAAGCCAGATTTGCCATGGGCCGGCCCAGTATATCGCGCAACGCCATTGAAAATTTATCCGTATCCTCCGCAACCCATGCGATATTCGCCGAAATAAGAGCTCTGCCTTTGCCCGAAAAAGTTACGCGTCCGGTTCCTTTAAATGTTTTTATATTTCGGTTTTTATCCTTAAGCGCCGATAAAAGTCTCCCTGCTTCCGGTTCATATGAATCAGGGGTTTGAACGGATCCGAAAATATTTGCCGGGATTTTATCCGTAAGGCCGGCGCAGGCTGAGACAGAAATAACCGAAAAGAGAAGAAGAAAAATACGGACGGGTCTGTTCATATCATATCAGCGCCCTTCTCCCGTGATTTCCCGCATCTTTGTTTTTATAGCATCCTGATCCTCTTTCTTATAACGGAGCGAACGACTGTATGCTTCCAGGGCATTTTTGCCGTCTTTCATCTTCATGTATGCATCCCCGAGATGTTCGAGAATAACCGGATCATCGGGAACAAGCCGTACCGCTTTTTTCAATACCTCAACGGCCATGTCATAACGACCCATCTTGAAATACACCCATCCGAGGCTGTCCGTTATATATCCGTCGTCAGGTTTATATTTCAAAGCCTCCGTGATAAGCTTTTCCGCCTCTTCAAGTTTTTCGCCCATTTCAGCGTAAGTATAACCGAGATAATTAAGGGCATTCGCGTTTTTAGGATCTATCCGTATTACCGTTTTCATCTGTGCAAGAGTTTTCTCTTTTTTGCCCCACTTGTCATAAACAACGCCCAGGCGAAAATACAACCTGGAATCATTCGGATCAATTTCCACTGCCTTCAACAGGGCTTTCTCGGCGTTATCATATTCCTCCAGCTCTTCATGAAACAAGCCGAGGTAGAAAAGAAACTCAGGATTATCAGGCTCCCTTTCAATTACTTCCTTTATGAATACGATCGCTTCTTTCAGTTTTCCCTTATTCTGATAAATAAGAGAAACATGCACAGCCGCATCCGAATAGAAGCGGGAATCGCTTTGAACCTTAAGGAAATGAGGAAGGGCCTTATCTTCATTCTTCAATGCGAAAAAGGAAAGCCCTGCGATATGGTGCAGATCCGAACTTTCAGGAGCCCCTTTCAGCATGTCTTCCAGAATCAGAATCGTATCGTTATATCTCCTTGTATCCAGATAAAACTGAATCAGATTAACCACAACATCAAAATTGGACAGGCTTTTTGCGCCGAGATTCCGCAGGATTTTTTCCCCCTCCCAGGGCATGTTGTTCTTATTATAAAAATATCCAAGTTCGAGGGCAGCCCGAATGTTTTCGGGATTCTTTTTGAGCATTTCATTTAATATCAGTATTATTTTATCCTTCTCACCGCTTACAGTGTAAAGGTTTATAAGCTCGTACATCGACTCGTCCAGATTGGGCTTCAACTCAATCGCTTTCCTGAAGTTTTTTTCGGCATCAGACGGATTGCCTTTCTGAGCGTTGATTTTTCCGAGATAGTAATATCCGAGGTAATAATCCGGAAAGTTCTTTACGAGTTTTTCGAAAACCGTGACAGCCTTCTCAAATTCACCCTCCTCAACATAAAGGCTACCCAGAAGCAGATATATGTTCTGCTGTTTAGGGCTCTCTGCTATTATCTTTTCATATGCATTCTTCGCATCATCAACCTTTCTGAGTGAATGTTTAATTCTCCCGAACAGAATAAGAGCGCCGATGTTCTCTGGATCCTTCCGAAGCACCTCTTCAACCACCGCAAGGGCCTTGTCATTCTCTTTCTTCTGAAGATAAAGATTTACAAGCTCTCCTTTAAGGAATACAGATTCCGGATCCAGCGCAACCGCGCTTTCCATATATTCTACAGCCTTGTTGATATTTCCTCTGTTTTTTAAAATCTGGGATTCGGTAAAATAAAAATAGCTGTTTTCGGGAAAAGATTCTCCGGTTTTATTTTGCCCGCGGGAAATAGGAAAAGAACATCCCGTCAGAAACAACAGGAGAAAAGCGATGCCGATAAATCTTGCTGATTTGAATGCCATTTCAAATTTATCCTTGTCTACTTGTCAATATATGATGCGAAGTCCGGCAGTTCCTCCCTGATGAACTCTCTCATCTTCGTAATGATATTTTTTTCAATCTGGCGCACACGCTCTCTTGATATGCCGTAGCGGTCTCCGATTTCCTGAAGAGTGGCAGGAGTGTCTGAAAATATGCGCAGGTCGAAAATCTCATTTTCCCTCTTTGTCATAAGTTTTCTGAATATTTCTATCTTGCCGTGTATCAGGTTATCCATCTGCTTTTTCGAAACCTGATCTTCCGCTGATTCCGAATCATAGCTTATAAATTCAATTTTTTCGGAATCCGATTCATCCGTCAGCGGAGCATCAAGGGAAACATCCCACCCGTCAAGCCTTTGATCCATATCAACTATTTCCTTCTCCGTAACTCCCAGTCTTTCCGACAGGAGCTTCGGTTTAGGATCAAATCCCTGTTCAATGAGGTTCTGTTTTTCCTTTTTAAGCTTGAAAAAAAGCTTTCTCTGCCCCTGTGTAGTCCCGATTTTAACAAGGCGCCAGTTATCCATTATAAATTTCAGAATGTATGCCTTGATCCAGAAAGATGCATAATATGAAAATTTTACGTTTTTATATGGATCAAATTTCCTGGCGGCCTGCATCAGTCCGATATTACCCTCCTGTATCAGATCCAGGAGGTTTTGCATCCAGACTCTCTGGAATTCAAGAGCTATCTTAACGACAAGTCTTAGGTTTGAAGTTACCATTTCGTATGCGGCATTCCTGTCGTCATTTTCAAAGATCTTTACGGCA
>JAUPLM010000321.1 GCA_030836965.1 Thermodesulfobacteriota bacterium
TGGACAAGGTTGTTCAGCAGAATGCGGCCAATGCCGAGGAATCAGCATCCGCTTCCGAAGAGATGAATGCACAAGCTCAGGAGATGAAGTTTTTTGTTGAAGAGCTTGTAACTCTTATAGGAGGCCATACCAACGGCAACTCCGCAGATAAGGTGTCAGAGGTCAGGAGTCTGTTGCCAGAAGCCAGAGAAAAGGCAAGGTTAACCCTTAAAAATAGAAAGCCTGCTGCCGTTGCATCAAAGGATGCTGATCCCAAAAAGCTGATTCCCATGGGTGATGAGGAGTTCAGAGATTTTTAATTAAGTCTGAAGATGGAAATTGCCGAAAGCTGCAGGATCGGATCCTGCCGGAAAGTAATCATAAATCAAAAAATTGACAAATCAAACTGTCGGACAGGAGGAAAAAATGAACAAGGTAAAAATCGTAATCGGAATAATTTTATTGGCTTTTTGTATGTTCGGAACCGCCCTGGCACTTACCGAAGCAGACGAAGCAAAGGCCATGGTGGAAAAGGCATCAGCTCTTGTAAAATCACAGGGCAAGGATAAGGCTTTATCCGAAATCAGCACCCCGAATGGCCAGTTTGTAAAAGGGGAGATGTATGTCTTTGCCTACGATATGACTGCGACAGTAGTTGCCCATCCGATCAATTCCAAACTTATAGGGAAAAACCTGTTTGAGGTACCGGATGCAGACGGTAAATATTTCCGCAAGGAGGTCGTTGAACTTGCTAAAACCAAAGGCAACGGCTGGGTTGATTACAAATATAAAAATCCGCAGACAAGCAAGATCGAAGCAAAGACTACATATATTCTAAAAGAAGGCGAGATAGTTCTCTGCTGCGGAATATATAAATAGTTTCCATCCGGTAACGGCTCTTTTAGGCGATCTCTGTATCAATCTGCGGGATTTCTTGTGCGACGTACTATGCGTACGTCTCCACGCAATCCCTTGATTTCTTTGAGCTTGCCCAAAATTGCCGATTTCCGAATTGAAAACTTGCATATGTCCAAATATAGTTTCCGGACGGACGCCAAGTAATGCCTTGAGATCTGATACCATTATTCCCTCTCCTGTACATATTGCCCTAGCAGGAAGATAGTGTCAGGAGAGGGAAAAAGGGGAAATATCAAAAATGAAATATCTATTAAAAAATCTCGGATTAAAGAATAAGATACTGGCCACACCGGTATTGATAATATTTTTTCTGCTTATTTTCGGTACAGTCGCCTATTGGGGGATGATAAGTCAGAAAAGGTCCATCAGCGATCTTTTCACAGTGCGGTTTAAAAACTATCAGGATATAGCAACTGTAGTCAACAGGCTGACGACCGTGCATTCAAATTTTTACAAAGTTATAAGCTGGACTCAGGCAGGTTTTGATGAGAAACGCATTGAAGAGCTTGGAAACAGGCAGGTAACCGAACTGAAAAATATCGAAGAGTTCATTACCGGTGTTATTAATACAGGCGCACTTACCGAAAAAGAGCGGAATCTCTATCAGGGCCTGCTGAAGGAGTTGAAGGAATACAGCAGGAAAGCCTCGGATGTCATAGACATGGTTTCAGCAGATTTCAGCACCGCAACCACTATGATGGTTCCTGCCGAAAATACATATCAGAATCTGAGCAAAACTCTTCAAACCCTGTGGGATTTGGAAATAAATCTGAGCCGTGAACGGTTTGATTTTTCCATTCAGAGTTTCCGGGAAGTAATGCAGGTCTCCATATCATTTTTAATAGCGGCTGTATTGCTTGCTTTGTTCGCAAGCTTTGCCGTGGCCAGGCTCATTACCTCTCCTGTCAAAAAAGTTATCGAGGTTGTCAAAAGAACGGCGGATGGAGATCTGACGCAGGAAATATTTCTTGACAGCAAAGACGAGATCGGAGATCTGGTCCGGTCTTTTGAAACAATGCGTGTAAAAATGGGCGCTGCCGTGGGTCAATGCGCGGAAATGTCCAACACCCTTTCTGATGCGGCTACCCGCCAGGCCGCTTCGCTGGAGGAAACTTCTTCTTCTCTGGAAGAAATGTCTTCCATGACGAAACAAAACGCGGCAAATGCGATGGAGGCGGATAAATTAATGGTTCTTGTAAGGGAATTGATAGATAAGACCAAAACGTCAATGGACAAACTTAACGGATCGATAAATCGCATTGTCGGCTCGACTGAAGAGACCCAGAAAATAATCAGGACCATTGACGAGATCGCTTTCCAGACAAATCTGCTTGCTTTGAATGCGGCTGTAGAGGCGGCCAGGGCGGGCGAGGCCGGCGCCGGATTTTCGGTTGTAGCCGCAGAAGTAAGAAATCTTGCTCTCAGGGCGGCAGAGGCAGCTAAAAATACTTCGAATTTAATTGAGGATGTGGTCGGAAATATCAGGGGAGGCGCCGCCCTTGTTGCGACCACGGAACAGGATTTTAAGCAGGTGGCCGATAACTCATCCAAAGCCGTCAATCTGGTTGCTGAAATTGCGGGAGCGTCCAGAGAGCAGTCTCAGGGAATCGAGCAGATCAATACCGCGGTTACTGAAATGAATAACGTTACTCAAACCAATGCGGCAAGCTCGGAAGAACTGGCTGCAATTATGTCGGCCTTCAAAATCAGCGACAACGGAAACGCAAAAAGAATTGCATATACCCGGGCTGAATAACAGAGACGGCTTTCATAGACACTTTATGAATAAACGGAGATAAAAAGTGGCATCAAATTTCGGAATATCGGTATACCGGTTCAACAAAAATCTTCAGCTCAAACTATCAGGAGATTTTGACGCTCATTCTGCGCTTCAGCTTCTTAGTTTAATGCGCAATTGTATCAGGGAAAACGGCAAGATTTTCATTCACACCGATTCCATAATCAACATAGATCCTTCAGGACTGGATATATTCCGGTTTAACATGGGTTATCTGGCCAGACATCCGATGCGGTTCGTTTTCACGGGAGAAAACGCCCCATCCCTGATAGAATCCTGGCCGGATAA
>JAUPLM010000322.1 GCA_030836965.1 Thermodesulfobacteriota bacterium
ACCCTTGTCTTGCTTTCGGCCGCCGCGATCCTGGGGGACACAGTCAACTACTGGGCCGGAAGTATTATCGGCTCCAGGGTTTTCAGTTTTGAAGGCTCAAGGATTTTCAGGAAAGAATATCTGGACAAGACCCACAGATTCTATGAAAAATACGGCGGCAAGACAATAATAATAGCCCGCTTTGTGCCGATAGTCCGTACTTTTGCGCCTTTTGTGGCAGGCGTCGGCGCCATGACCTACCTGAAATTTCTTGCATATAACATTGCGGGCGGTATTTTGTGGATATTCTCAATAATGCTTGCCGGCTTCTATTTCGGAAATATCCCCGTAGTAAAAAACAATTTCACCATCGTTATAATTGTAATCGTCATCATCTCGATACTGCCGGGTGTCATAGAATACATATCGCATAAAAGAGAGGCCCGGAGCGGGGGAAAATAAGAAGAGCCGCTGATTCTAAAAAGTCGAATATCGAACATCGAACTTCGAAGGACGAACGATGGAAAAAGCCGGGGCTGTCCGGAATACAGAATTAAATCAGAAAAGGAGACCTGTATGAGTAAGTTCAGTACGTTTATTTTCGAAGAGATTGAGCCCGGCGTGGGGCTAGTTACCCTTAACCGGCCGGAAAAGCTTAACGCAATCAATGTTGAGATGCTGGACGATTTCAATGTATTGTTTGCCGCTCTGACCAAAGAAGATACCATACGCGTCCTTATCATAACCGGAGCGGGCCGCGGTTTCTGCGCCGGAGCCGACCTAAGTGAGATTCTGACTCACAAGGATTCGGATGCCTTGTCTGATCCGGAGAAATATCTCAGGCTGGCCCAGGAGCGTTTCGCGGCCCTGATCCTGGGGCTTAGGCGGATCCCGCAGCCTGTGATCTCAGCCGTTAACGGCCCCGCGGCCGGCGGAGGATTTGCATTGGCATTTGCCAGTGATATCAGGGTGGCCTCGCCTGAAGCCTATTTCGTTGCGTCGTTTGCCAATATCGGACTTTCAGGCGGAGAATTGGGGAGTTCCTATTTCCTGCCGCGCCTCATCGGTCTTGCGAGGGCCGCCGAGATTCTTTACACCGGAAGAAAGGTTAATGCCGAGGAGGCCGAGCGGATGGGGCTTGTATATAAGGTGGTGCCGAAAGAGGCGCTTCTTGAAGAGGCTATTGCCAGCGCAAGGCTTATGACAGCCAAGGGAGTCGGCGAGTTAAAGCTGACAAAGAGGGTTCTGGATCAGAATATTGATGCGCCTTCACTTGAAGCCGCGGTCAATCTCGAAAACCGCAACCAGACTATCATGATATTCTCAGGCGAATTTTTTAAGCTCATAAAGCCTTTCTTCAAAGAGGCGTGAGGAATCCCGGGATATCGGTTCGGAAACAGGATTGTATGCTATGAAAAATTCTCTGCTTCAGCAATACAGAGCCTTTCTAAAGGATACCATACGAAAACAGATCGATTTTTCACAGACCGATCAAAACAGGGGCATTGCTCCTCCGCCGATTCAAAAGCCATTTGATGAGGGTGCCCTCATTACAGAGCTCCCGAAAACGTACCCCTTTAAGGGTATCTCTGACATAAATCTCTCGGATGCAATTAAAAACCGGAAAAGCCGCAGAGCCTTTCTGAAACTGCCTGTTTCACCGGAGGAGCTTTCATTCCTTCTATGGGCGACTCAGGGCATCCGCCATATGGTCGACCATGGACATGCATATAGAACTGTGCCGTCCGCGGGCTGCCGCCATGCGCTTGAAACCTATCTCTTAGTTCTGAATGTCGAAGGGCTGAAACAGTGCGTGTATCGCTACCTGCCGCTTGAGCACAAGCTCCTCTTCGAATTTGCCGGAGACGATCTTGAAGCGGAGATCGTGAAGGCTGTTTATGGTCAGACATATCCCGGGAAAGCGGCTGTGACATTCATATGGACGGCGATACCCTACAGGATGGAATGGAGATACGATCTTGCGGCACATAAGGTGATAGCCCTTGATGCCGGCCATGTCTGCCAGAACCTTTACCTTGCCTGTGAGGCCATAGGCGCCGGGACTTGCGCTATCGGGGCATATGATCAGGAGGCGATGGACCGGCTTCTTAAGATAGACGGTATTGATGAATTCACGGTATATATGGCTCCCGTGGGAAAAGTAAAAAACTGAATCGCGATTCGTAATTAAGCTTACCGGCATTATCCCGGATGTGCCAAACCCGTAACATACGGTCATCCCTGCATGCGGCGGGATAGACCCGGATAAAATTTGTATCAACAAACAGTTGACACGGAAGCCATATTAGAATATTTTCCAAATGCGGCTTTATGGCGTAGCCATAACTCCCCCCCAAAAAAGGAGAATAGTACATGACGAAAGCAGAATTAGTTGATGCAATAGCAGCCGATGCAAAAATCTCTAAAACCGCTGCTGCTGCGGCCCTGGATTCATTTACTAAAAATGTTACAAAAGCATTGAAGTCAAAAGACGGTAAAGTTACTCTTGTTGGTTTTGGAACGTTTTCAAAGGCAAAACGCGCTGCTCGTAAGGGCAGAAATCCCCAGACCGGCGCAGCAATCAAAATCAAAGCACGCACTGTTGTAAAATTTAAGGCAGGAAAAAAGTTAAAGGAAGCTGTGTAGGTCAGAAACAATTCTACGCCAAAAAAGCCGCAACTTTTTTTGGGAAAAGATCTGCAAAGCAACACGCACAGGGAATCAGATATACCAAAATTATCCCCCGCTCATACCGTTTTATAATCTCAATCGTATCAAACTATCTGAAAAGAGGCAGCCATAAGATCGTCTCCGGCGAAGGTGCTGTCTGTATTGATGACTCAGTCGGCGACAGTTACGGAAGCTCATCTCCGAACAGGAGTCTCCAGGCCGCCTTATAGGCTACGATCTC
>JAUPLM010000323.1 GCA_030836965.1 Thermodesulfobacteriota bacterium
ATAAATTATTTTATTATATATATAACCATATTTATCGATCATAACCAGACAACCTCTTAAAAGCTGAAAACTTTTATCTTTTAAAAAATCTGCCGAGCCCCGATGATGTTTTTGCAGGTTTCAGGGATGGGAGCAATACATCACAGTTTAATCTTACCAATGCCACAGGAGTTGAAGAGCCCATAAGTATAATCAGAAATCCAAGTTCGGTCTTTCGAATATAAATTTTCCCGCCTTCAAAGATAAGGTCGCTTTCCTTTACTTTATTAATCGATTCAAAAAAAAGTGCCCAATCGCGTATTTCAGGATCTTCGGGTATAGCCGATAAAAATGTTTTGAATACCACTTCCCCCTTGGGAGAGAACAATATAACTCCTTTAATCCCATCAACGCTTAAAATATCTTTAAATATTTCTTTCATATCGCCTTCCGATAATATTTTTATTATATCGCGGTCAATCCATACTAATTGAGAATCTGCATAATTCTGTCCCGCGGGCATTTCGGACTTACTGCAATAACCACGGTCTTTTCATCCTGCTTTAAAATAAAGTTGCGCATTTCCCCTATATCAACAAAAACAGACTTGAGTTTCCCTATCCTGAAAAACGTACCCAATCTGGACATCTGGGAAATAAGGCCGTCCCATGAACTGTCAAGATAGACATCCTCAATACCGCTTCTTGCCCCCAGGTTTTTCTCGATACTGCTTCTAACAGCCGATACAGGGTCCGGTTTTTCCCTCTTAACTTCTTCGACAACCGATATACTTTCCGGAGCAGCAGGCAGTTCCTCCTCTGTTTCACTTTTTTCATCTTTTACCCGCATTGCATCAAGAATCAATCCCTGGAGATCGCTTTGTATTTTATTTTCCTTTGCCTGACAGATATTCTGTATAGAAAGGACCACCTGCTCCCATGAAAATATTTCATATGCGGCATCCTTGCCCTGGAGATCATTCATCCTCGCGTCATAGAGTTCACCATCTTTAAAAAACAGCACGCCCTTTCTGCCCGAAGAAGTATCTTCAAGCCGGATGGTACAGGTCTTCTGCTCCATTTCCACCAATTGCAGAAACATGCCTGATGAAACATTGTGGAGGGTCCCCCCGTCAGCTTCCCTGCGCAGAGTAGCCAGCATTTTCAAGGCAAGATCTTTGACGATAAAAGGTTTTGAAATGTAACCAACGGCTCCGCCCTTTTTGGCAAGTTTTTCCATCTCAGGTGTGCTGTAACCTGTTATTATTATAACCGGAATGTCAGGGTAGTCTTCCATTATGTGCGATAATAGGGTGAAACCGTCCATCGGCTCCATTTTTAGGTCGGTAACCACCAGGGAAATAGTGTTTTTTTTAAGCTTATCAATTGCGTCAGGCCCATTATCGGAAGTAAAAATCAAGAAAGTATCATTGTATTTTCCAAGCCCTTCCTTAATTGAAGCAAGCAAATCCTTGTCATCATCAACTATAAGAACATTTTTGATCATTAATTCTCCTCTACTCTCTATTCCGATTAACGGAACTCGTCGCGGTACCACCCTTTACTAGTAAAAACCGCAGCAAATAATCTCATTCTTATTAAATCATGAAGCTTTGTCTATATCGACTATTCTTATACCTGCTACATAATCGATTACTTCATATTTTTTGACGCTTGCTATCTTTTTTGTTATTTCATTCAATTTTTCAATCTGTTTCTGCACTTTTTCAAGTTTATTATGATTAACACTGTCCCGGGGCATATTATTCAGAACTTCATTAAGAAGATTACTTATAACGGTAAGCGGCTGATTTAATTTATGCGCCACCCCACCGGCCATCTCCTGAACTCCCTTGAATTTCTCCTTTAATGACCGTTCTTTCTGTTGCTTTATCTTTTCCGTTACATCCTTGGCAATCCCTTTAATCTGCTGCACTTTTCCGTCTTTTTTTACCAGAAATGCGCTGAATTCAAGGTGATGCACAGTCTTGTCAGCGTCAGCAACAGAAAATATTCCATCATATTTCCCAATTTTCAGAATATCTGACAGGAAAAGAATAAAGAGATCTCTTTGTTTCTGAACAACATAATCAACAAGAGCTTTTCCTATAAGATCTTCTCTCGTATAACCGAACATTTGCGCGCCGGCCTTGTTGATATCAATAATGTCTCCGTTTAAAGCAAAAATAATTATTACGTCATTCATACTGTCGACAATGCCGTCGAGCTTCGACCCGTCATTCTTATCGTCAATCTCACCGCTGATTTCCCGTATTACGGCATCCAGGAACAGCGCGGTATCTTCATCATCAAAAACAGTTTTTGCAGTTACCGAACACCATATCTGAGTACCATCTTTTTTAAGAAAAGAAACAGGCAGATCGGCAACCCGCCCCAGCATCAAAGCTGAACTTATGAGATAGCCCCTGTCTTTTAATTTACTATAAAGCTTTATATCAGGATAGTCTGTCAGTTCATCATTTGAATCGAATCCAAGCATGCCTGAAAACAAACTGTTGCAAAAAACAATCTTCCCTTCAATTGTAGTGCGATAAAATGCAACAGGCAGTGAGTCTATGAATTCAATATACTTCTTATCTGTATAATCATATGAATTTTGGAAAGGATTATTCTTCATGAATTGTCAACCA
>JAUPLM010000324.1 GCA_030836965.1 Thermodesulfobacteriota bacterium
CCTTGAGCTGAAAAGACTTTTTGCCGTTTCCGTGGAAAACTCCCTCTGGACATCAGCCCGGTCCGCCGGATATTCTGAAGAGGATTTCCTTAAAATATTCAACCGGGATTTCACCGGCAATGGCGCCGATATGCTGTTTGATATGCTGTGCATAAGGAAGAATAACGGATCGCAGGAAGCACGGAAAAAGATTTTATGGCTGACCGATGAGGCCGGCGAAATTATGGCTGATATGGCCATAATAAAGTATCTTGTCAAGCTCGGCCACAAGATAATAGTAGTATTCAAGGATGGACCGCTTTTTACAAAGGTCGATTTTTATGACGCTCTGGAAGATGAAATTCTGGCGGATGAACTCAAAGGGGCTTTTTTTATAAAGGAGAAGAGTCTCGGGAAGAATGAGCTGATCAGGATCATCCGAAGTGACAACAATATAATAGCCATATCCGACGGAATAAGCGAGAACATAAATCTCCTCCTGACATCAACTACTTTTGCCCGTTTTTTCAAGGAAGCCGATTTTATCATTTCCAGAGGGCATGACCAGAAAAGAAGATTTTTTGACACACACTTTCAGTTCACACAGGACATCTTCAGCATCTCCGCGGGTGAAAATGATTCGGTCAATATCAGTTACAAGCCAAAGCATCCTTCGGTAATTAAATTTTCCTATGAAGACCTTGAAAAAAAGGCGAGGACAATAATAGACCAGATGGCGGACGCCAAGAAAAAAGGAATGACAGTAATATTTTACAGCGGTATAATAGGTTCTGTTCCAGGCAAGATCAGGACAGCAAAAAAAATCATGTCGGTTTTCATCCAGCGGCTCAAAGAGCAGTTTGCAATGACATTCATAATAAATCCTTCCGATTATTATGAAACGGGAATGGACGCCGATGACCTCATGTATATGTGGGAAATGGTGCAGCGAAGCGGATTTATCGACATATGGAGGTTTCAGACATATGACGACATTGCCGAAGCCTTTCAGATAATGGGGAGAAAGGTTCCGCCTGAATGGGTGGGAAAAGACGCAACATTCAGCACCGGCTGCACCAAGGAGATGAAAATTGCGTGCGAAGTTATAGAAAAGCACCCCGAGATGCAGGTGATCGGACCTTCAAGAGAAAAATTCATGCGGCGGAACGAATACGGCGTCGGCAAGATGTACGACCGGAGACTGGGCAATACGTGTAAACTCTAAGCCTGGCTCCTTCCGCCTCTGCCGGAGAGTGAATAAAAAGAAAGTTCATCGGAGCTGTTTGTTTATAATAGCCCCTGTTAATGATCTGTATGATTGGTTACTTGATTTTATTCAGTTTATCCAGAAAGCTCCGCGCATTTTCAATATCTTTCTTGGCATTCGGATGATTAGGATCAAGGGACAGGGTAATCGTCCACTCCTTTATAGCTTTATCGAGATCCTGACTCATATAATAATTGACACCGTTCATATAATGTTCAGCGGCTCGGCTCTTGTTCTTATCATTGTTACCAAGCTGTTCTATAATATTTCTGACATTCTTGTAATCGGGATCAACATTATTGAACAGAGCAAGTGCTTCGGCGTACCTTTTCTTTTTTCTCAACATCCCGCCCATTTCATAATAAGACGCATTTTTTATATCCATGGCATTTTTATTGACCGGATCATATTCGAGAATTTTTTCGGCAGCGGAGGCGGACTGCAGATACTTTTTCGCACTAAAATAACCGCGGGCTTTATTCATAAGCTGTTTAACATTTATATATTCATCCGTTTCCTCTCCGGAAGGAGCTGTTTCAGGCGCAATCTGAACCGCTTCCGGAGGAGGAAGCACAATAGCCATACCCGGTGCAAGGTGCGTTTTTTTATCAAGGTCATTAAAATAGGCTATTAAAAAATCTTTTGAAGAATCGTTGAATACCTTCAGCGCAATCCCTTTTGCGGTATCACCCTTCTTAACCTCATATACAATAAGCGCGTCTCCGGCCATCCTGTATTTGACATAATCCAGCGCTTCTTTATGATCAGGATTTAAGCTCAGAGCAAGCAGGAATTCCTTTAAAGCGGCTTTCATTGAATTATTCTGAAAATATGCAACACCCTTGTTATAGTGTTCCGAAGCGGTCTTTTGTATCTGACTCTTCAGATATATTATCCGAGTTGAAACCTTCCCGTCATCCGGCCTGAAGTCATACACAATCTCCCAGTTCCGCAAAGCCTTAAGCAGATCACCTTTTTTTTCATGCTCAGCCGCCTTTTCCGCGTGCCGGCTGATAAGTGCGCTGAAACGGTCATCCTTCTTGAATATGCTATCCGGCATGGTAATGGTTGCGCATCCCGCCCAAAAAAGCATCAATGAAAAAGCTGCCGTAAACAATACACCCGGCATATCTGCAAATAACCTTTTCATTTAATCGCCCCGTCATCAAACGTGGTTAATGCTTTTTCAAATTTTTCAAGGTCATAATCGCCGTATATCATGGAGCGGTTGACGATGTAATTGTTTATGAAAAAAGGATTGCTTCCCCGTCTTACGGTGAATGCACCCCGAAAACCATTCCTTTTAAGAATTGCAATAACCATGTTGTTGGAATTTCCGAAAGGATAAGCCAGATATCTGCAATCTCTGCCGGTATTACTTTTTATGATCTCTTTAGACTGTATAATTTCTTTTTCAACTGTATCGAAGTACTCTTTAAAGGATTCCTTCTCATGGATATCCGACAGATCGCGATGAGATATTGTATGGCACTGGATGTCAAATCCGTTGTCGGCTATCTCTTTTACATGTTCCCAGGTCATGGCCTTTCTGCCGCTGTTTATCAGGTCAGTATATACAAATAGGGTCGCAGGATAACCATGCTGTTTCAAAACAGGAAATGCTATTTCAGAGGCCGATTTCCAGCCGTCGTCAATCGTTATTACTACCGATTTCGCCGGAATCTGTTTCTTGAAATCGAAAAAGTCGAATAACTGCTCCATGGAAATAACGCGATAACCTTTCTCTTTTAATAACCGCATCTGATCCTCAAAAGACGTCTTGCTAACGGTCATTTTGTCAGTCTTATCGAGTGAAAAATTATGGTATGAGAGTACCGGGACTGTTTGATATCCCCCGCAGGTCAATCCTCCCCTCTCATAAGATTTCAGGGGTATGACAATCTCCATTCCGGGTGTCACGCCGCTGATGCCGTTGAAATCCGCGATAAGCCACTCCATGCCGGTGTCATTAAGATATCGCCCTGCAAGAGAAGATAGTGTGTCGCCCTCACGTACAATAACAGCCGTAAATCCCGGAGGGGATACCTTTCCTTTTACATCAGGCGTCTCCAATGACCGGCTCACATGTATCGCGGGTCCGGCACAGCCTGTAATCAACGCTAAAATCACGATAAGCATGCAAAAAGAATAACTGCCGCAAATCCGCATTTTATCTTTATTTTTCAAAGCAACCCTCTATTCTGCTGCTTCTCCGGCGGGTCCGATAAGCCTGTCACCTTAAAGGATTCAACCAGATCAGCCTTTCCTTTTAATTTCTGAGGCGCAATGGGTTCAGCCGTAATTATCACCCGGGTCAATTCATAGACGCTTCTGCTTATTACGATTTCTCCGGGGCCGGCCACACTGCTTAAACGTGATGCCAGGTTAACGCTGTCGCCAATGACCGTGTATTCCATTTTAATATCCGAACCCAGATTGCCGGATACTATGATACCGGAATTGATTCCTATGCCGATTTTGTTCAAAAGCCGATTCCCGTTCTTTCCGGCAGTATTAAATTTCTTCTGCATTGCTACGGCCGCTCTGACCGCTCTTTCGGCATGATCAGCCCGGAAAACCGGTACTCCAAAAACACCCATGACCGCATCACCGATAAATTTATCGACATATCCTCCGTATTCCAGAATGAACCCGGTGGCTATCCTGAAGTATTCATTTAATGCTTCAACCACTTCTTCAGGCTCCCTGTCCGCGGAATATGCCGTAAAACCCCTGATATCGGAGAAAAGGATCGTCGCCTCGCTGCGCTGGCCTTTCAGCAATGATTCTTCAGGATGAGACATAATCATATCAACAACTTCAGGAGAGACATACCGGCCGAAGGATTTCTGCATGATCGAATTCCTCCATAGTTCCTGCGTCATATAATTGAACGCGTTCGAAAGGTCGCCGAATTCATCTCTGCTTGTCATATCAAGCCGGTATTGGAAATTGCCCTTGCCGACTTCCTTCGTAGCTATAACCAGTCTGGATATCGGGCGCGCGAATTGGACTCCTATCAAAACCGCGCTTGCGATTCCTATCACTACCATAAACAAACTCAAAACCAGGATAAACACGCTTTCTTTGTGTATCTGCTTTTCAATAAAATCCAGAGATATCCCTACATGAACCATACCAAGATCCACGTTTTTAAAAGCTACGGGACGTGATAAGTTAAGGACTTTGGAACCAGAGCCATTGGTGTAATTGAAATAGGTTACATCGCCTTCCTTATTTAAACTGTCTGCTTTTTCAAGCAACTGGTAAGGTTTGCCTACCATGGTAATATCGGTATGAGCCTTTATTACACCTTTCCGGTCGACTATGAGCGCGTAGAGAATGCCTTCTACCGAGGCAGCCTCATTTATCAGGGTATTCAACTCAAGGATGCTTTCTTTGACCAGCGGGTGGCGCGCGTTATTCACGAAATAGTTAAGACTGGTCTTGCCCATTTTTACCGTATGCTGGTAAAGGCTCTCTTTCTGTTTTGAGAGTATAATGTAGCTTAAAATTATTATGGTCAGTAAAATAATAAGTGTGATGGCAATGGCAAGTTTAGCCCGAATCGGCATATCGAAATATGACAATCTCGCTTTAAGCGGCAGCTTCATCTGAAGAATATCAGGTTTCTTCTTTTCTGGCGACATGATAGATGTTATTGCTTTATAATTCCGGAACTTTTGAAGAACATCCGATTTTGATATACTGATAAAAAGTCAATAACCGGTTTTTTACGAGTCCGTTAATTCCGGCCGGATAAACAGAATATGATTATTAGGCGATTTATCTCCATTATGTCAAGAAATTAAGGGGTAAACCGTTTATGACCGCCGGTTACCGGCCGCGATAGACCGCAACCCGTTCTCTGATATCAGGCAGTCGTGATTCAATGTGTTGGTAAACCCTCCTGATGGCAGTACAATACTCGGTGATATTTTTATATCCGGTATCCGGAAGATATCTGAACCGTGTACAGTCGCCCCTGCAGAAGGAGAGAATCCGGCACTTCCGGCATGCGTCCGGAAGTTCTGCTTTGAGAGAAGCGAACCTGGATCGCAACGGACTTTTCATAATGGTCCGGATGTCGTTTTTTATCAGATTTCCGAGCTTCCATTCCCTGAAGACGAAAAAATCGCATGGGTAACAGTCCCCGTTATGTTCGACCACCATATAGCTGCTGCATGTGTCGTTGTAGCAGCATGATGCCTTGACGCCGTCAACAAGATACAACAGAATGTCTTCGAAGAACCTGACCGATACATCAAAGAAGTCTTTTTCAAACCACTTATCAAACAGATTGATGTAAAATTCACCGGTTTCCTCTCCGCGTACGGAGAATGCTTTCAGCGCGCCTGACGTGTGATCATTCTCAAAGCAGTTGATGAATTGAAGGAATCTAAAATCATGGGACCGGAAAAAGTTATACAGATCAACCGGCGATTTTATATTCCGGTCGGTCAGCAGGCACAGGATATTGAATTCAACACCGTGTTTTTTCATCAGTCCGATGCTTCGCATCACCTCTGAAAAGGTCCCTTTCTGTGCGTGGTCCTTTCTGTAAAAATCATGAACCGGGGCAGGACCATCAAGACTGATACCAACAAGAAAATTCTCATCACGAAGAAATCCGCACCACTCATCATCGAGGAGCAGGCCGTTGGTCTGAAGAGAGTTTTCAATGACCTGGCCGGGACGGGCATACTTTTTCTGAAACGCGACGGCATCCCTGAAAAAATCGAGCCCCATCAGCAGAGGTTCTCCTCCCTGCCAGCAGAAACAGTTCAGCGGCGCACCTGCGAAGAGAGCCTTCCTGATCACGGTCTCTGCCGCGGGTCGGCTCATCCTGGTCTGCATTTCCGGATAAAGGTCTTTTACGCGCCGGTAAAAGCAGTACGAGCAGGAAAGATTGCACAAACCGGATATCGGTTTCACCAGGAGCGATATCGATTGCAAAGCGGTCTGTTTCCTCATTGCCGGACGATGCCCGTTAATCTGTATCCGGGTTACGATAAGAATCCCCGTGGATTATTTTTAACACGGTCTTCCCATTCAAGGAGCATGCCGTTCATTTTCTCCGCAACATCAGGATAGGTGTTTATTACGTTATAGCTTTCGCCCGGATCAACGGAAAGATCGTACAGCAGGGGAGCCCTGTCCCCCAATTGCTTTTTTCCCATAGCCCTTGGAAGAGCTTCCGCATCGAGAGGCACCGGCCATGCGTACCGGTTCAGGTTCCTGAAGTATTTCCACTTTCCGGAGCGGATGCCTTCAAGCCGGCCATAATGATAGAAATATATATTATCATGCGGCGACCGGGGGTTCCGGCCCGAAAGAAGCCCCTCGATGTTCTTTCCGTCAATGATCCTGTCAGAGGGGTTTTCAATTCCGGCCAGCGAAAGAAGAGTTGGAAAAATATCAAGGTTGACTGCCGGTTCGGAAGAGACTGTGCCTGGCCGGATATGTCCGGGCCATTTCGCAATGAAGGGCACTCTGAATCCGCCTTCGTAACTCTGCCCCTTCCGGCCTCTGAAGATTCCCGGGCTTCCTTCGTACCAGGGGCCGTTATCGCTTGTAAAGAAGATGAGCGTGTTTTGTTCGATATTATGTTCCCGTAATGTTTTAACGATTTCTCCGACGCTCCAGTCGATTTCTTCAACGGCATCGCCGAATTTTCCGGCTTTTGATTTTCCGGAAAAATTCTCCGATGCATACAGCGGCTGGTGCGGAAACGCGTGGGCAAAATAGAGAAAGAACGGGCGGTCTTTTGACTTTTCTATGAATGACAGCGCTTCTTTTGTGTACATGCCGGTTAGTCTGGCCTGGTTGGTTCCGATGTCAGCCTCCAGCTGTGTTTCGTTTCGAAAAAGCGGGCACGGCTGCATATCGTTGCTGTGAGGGAGCCCCAGGTACTGGTCAAAGCCGTGCTTCAGAGGATTGAACTCAGGCTCCCGGCTGTAGTCTCCAAGGTGCCATTTCCCCAACATAGCGGTTCGGTAACCCGCTGTTTTCAGGGCTTCGGCAATGGTGACCTCTTTGCCGGAAATCCCTGCGGCGACGTATTCCTCATGCAGATCAACAGATCCCAGAGGAGTAAAAATATAGGCGATGTTTCTTTCGATCCTGCGCAGCAACGGCGAATCCGCCGGATACGGATTTCCTATGATGCCTGTCCGAAACGGATGTCTTCCGGTCAACAGACCTGCCCGCGATGGCGCACAAACTGCATTACAGGCGTAATAGTCAGTAAGCATTATTCCGTCACGGGCCAGCCTGTCGATATTGGGTGTGCGTATTGCCCTGTTGCCGTAACAGCCGATATCGCCATAGCCCAGGTCGTCGCAATAGATTATGATGACATTAGGTTTAGGAGCTGACGGATTTCCGATAGTCAGTGGTTTAAGCCGGGAGTCGTCGGGATATGGTCCGTAGAGTTCATCAATCGGCTTTTTGCGGAACAGCTTGTAACCTGCCAATCCCGCCGCCGCAACCCCGCCGAAGAGAAGTCCGGCGCCGACGGATCTTTTTATCATTTCACGTCTTGAAATATTTTTATCCATATCTCCATCTCCGTATAGATGACTTTGTAAAAAGCTTACTGTGCAAGGCGTGCGAATTATGAGTAATAAAACATCTGCCGCGGCGGACAGATGGATTTTTTACTATGTCGTCAATTTTAATCCGGCAGCATATCGTAAAAATATAGCATGGAATCGGAGCGCGTTATGATGCCTATAATGCGCCCGTTTTCCACCACTGGAAGACGGCCTATATCATGCTTTACCATCAGACGGGCGGCCTGAATCGGACTCTTTCCGGGTTCAATCGTCATGATATTCGTGCTCATGAAAGCCTTTACGGGAGATTTTAACTGTGAATCTCTTTTTATCTTTTTAAAATCCCGGCGGGATATTATTCCGACAAGCTTTTCATTTTCAACCACGGGAAGACCGGTACAGCCTTTATCTTTCAGTATCGCGGCAACCTTTTCCATGGATGTGTCCGATTCGACGGTAAAAACGGGAAAAGACATTATATCACTTATCTGTACTGATGCCTGCTGGTTTCCTTCGATAAGTTCTCTTATCCATTCTTCAATCGCGTCAGGATTAACCGATTTCAGCATTGCGGAAGCGGCTCCGGGATGCCCTCCCCCTCCCATGCTTCGCATTATGGATCCTGCATCGAGACCCTCTGCGTTACTGCGGGCGATAACCATGCATCTCTCTTTCTCCCTGTTTGTAAAAATTCCGAATGCTGCATCAACGTTAACAATATCCCTGTACATTCCGACTACAACGGCAAGGCCGCTTACATGTCCGTTGAGTTCGAGCTTATTGATGCTGACGCTATAGCCGTTTATTTTCGATCTCTTTGCGGTCTGCAGCATTTCAAACAGGATATTTTTCTGTTTTTCCCCGTACGCCTGGCGAAGAAACGTTCCGACAACATTGAGATCCGCCCGGTTTTCGAGAAGATAGCCTGCCGCATATGCATCTTCCGCCGTTGATGACGGAAAAGTAAGGTTACCGGTATCTTCGTAAAGTCCGGTAAGAAAAAGAGTGGCCTGAATGGGAGATATTCTCTTCTTCTCTTTTTTCAGCCTCCGGACCATCAAAGTTATGTTCGCCCCTATCTCTTCCCGGCATTCCCATGTTGTCTTAATATCCCCATCGCCCTTATGATGGTCCCATAAAATAATTTCAATATCATCCCTTTTTGAAAGCGAACCCATACTATCAAGGCGGCTCCAGCTGTTTGTGTCGACAACAATCAGGCTTTTAACCTTTTTAAAATCGATTTCGCCGGATGAATGCATGTTGAAGATATCCTTGTGTATCGACATAAAAGCCTTTACATTGGGATTTACCGTTCCGGGAAGAACGCAAACTGCTTCGGGATATAAAACTGTTGCGGCAACCATGGATGCCAGAGCGTCAAAGTCGGTATTTTTATGAGTTGTAATGATCTGCATTCTAAACCACCCGTAATAAAACTGGGGTATGCCTGTTTAAATTTGATTCTTCTCCCGGATTTATACTCTTTTAATGGCTCTATCACCGATATTATGATAACCATTATGTAATATATTTTTTCGCGATATTTATCATAAACAAAACTTTGTGTATAGAAAATATATTCCCGGGGAAAAAAGCGATGAAAGAAATAAGGCGGAAAGCAAAAATTGTGATGGAAGGATTTTGCAGGATATGTCCCTCCTGTAACGGGAAGGCATGCGCCGGCGAAATGCCGGGAATGGGCGGCATCGGGACAGGCACCTCCTTTTCGGCCAATATCGAAGCACTCTCATCCATAAAATTCAATATGCGTCTTATTCATGACGCCTGCGAGCCGGTAACAAAAAAAACCGTGCTTGGGTATGCGTTTGATATACCTGTTCTCGCCGCACCCATCGGAGGGGTGTCATTCAACATGGGCGACAGGATAACGGAAAAGGATTATATCACGGCAGTTCTCGGGGGCTGTCATGAAACGGGAACCCTCGGATGTACCGGTGACGGAGCGCCCGATATTGTACATGAAGCCGGACTTGCGGCAATCAGGGAATTAAACGGGAAAGGCATTCCATTCATAAAACCGTGGGAAGATAAAGAACTTTTTCTAAAGCTCGGAAAGGCCGTTGAATCAAAGGCCGAATTTGCAGGAATGGATATCGATGCGGCCGGATTGATCACTTTAAAGCTTATGGGGCGTCCGGTTTCTCCGAAATCACCGGAAAAACTGAAAGAAATTATTGACAAAACCCCCCTTAAGTTTATTCTGAAAGGGATAATGACCGTAGACGATGCAAAACGTGCTGTAGATGCGGGCGCAGCCGGCATTGTTGTTTCAAATCACGGAGGGAGAGTTCTTGACCACACTCCCGGTGTCGCTGATGTACTGCCGGAAATTGCGAAAGCGGTAAAAGGCAGCATAGCTGTTATTGCGGACGGTGGAATAAGGACCGGCGGAGATGTTTTAAAAATGCTTGCGCTGGGAGCGGATCTCGTGATGATAGGCCGCCCCTTCTCAATAGCAGCTACCGGAGGGCTTAAGGATGGAGTTAAAAAATACCTGGGAATATTAAAAGCGGAACTCATTCAAACGATGATTCTGACGGGATGCAGAGACACCGTGTCGGTCGACAGATCAATTTTGTTTCATAAACCATAATCAACATTTTCATAAGGCTGAACTATATGAATAAAGCGGTTATCTCAGTACTGGGCCAGGACAGGCCTGGAATCATTGCAGCCGTTACGTCGATACTCTTTAAGCTTGACTGCAATATTGAAAATATAAATCAGACGATTCTTCAATCTGAATTTTCAGGAATATTTATCGCGTCATTCCCTTCAGACATTTCGAACGACGAATTATGCGCCCGATTGTCAAAAGACCTGTCTCACTTGAAACTCCATGTTCATGTAAAACCGCTTGAACATGAAGAGAAAGACCATTCCGGCAGCATATGCGAACCATTTGTGATAACTACTATCGGTCCTGACAGAAAAGGGCTTGTTGCCGGGATAACGGCGGTAATAGCAAAACATGGTGTTAATGTCACCAATCTTAAAGCCGTATTTAAAGGCGGAGACAATCCTTCAGACAACATAATGATTTATGAAGTTGATATTCCCTGCGATACCGATCAGAATCTGCTGAGGAGTGAATTAAGAAAAAAGGCTTCTGAAATGGGACTTGATATAAGCATCCAGCACAGGAATATATTCATGTCAATAAACAGGATTTAACCGTAAGGCGAAAAAACAGGAAGGCGATTCAATGCTCAGCGAAAAAGAAATCATCTCTACGATAGAAATGCTCAGGAACGAACATCTCGATGTCAGAACCGTGACGCTCGGGATAAATCTGTTCGACTGTGTCAGTCATGATCTTGGTCTCCTGACAGACAAAATACACAAAAAAATAACCGATACTGCCGGAAACCTTGTTCAGGTTTGCAACAGGATAGGAGAGAAATACGGAATACCTGTTGTTAACAAGAGAATCGCGGTAAGCCCGGTAGCCGTTTTCGGCGCTCCATTTTCAGCCTCTCAACTTGTGAAGGTTGCAAAAACCCTCGATAACGCCGCAAAAGAAGTTGAAGTTGACTTTATAGGAGGTTTTACCGCTCTGGTTGAAAAGGGGATAGCAAACGGCGACCGCGCTCTTATTGAAGCCATCCCCGAGGCTCTTGCGGAAACAGAGCGCGTATGCTCCTCCGTGAACGTCGCCTCCACTCGCGCCGGAATAAACATGGATGCTGTGCTCATAATGGGTAAAACAATAAAAAAAGCGGCCGGACTGACATCCGCAACAGACGGTCTTGCCTGTGCCAAACTGTGTGTATTTGCAAATATCCCTGAGGATATACCTTTCATGGCGGGTGCTTATCTCGGTATCGGGGAGGCCGATGCGGTCATCAATGTGGGGGTCAGCGGTCCGGGCGTGGTTAAGAAAGCGATTGACAGGGCGATAGCTTCCGACCCTGACATCGATCTCGGACACATTGCCGAATTGATAAAACATACTTCCTATAAGGTCACCCGCATCGGAGAATTGATAGGAAGAGAAGTTGCGGCCAGTCTCGGGATACGTTTCGGAGTCGTAGATCTTTCTCTTGCTCCGACCCCGAATGTCGGGGACAGCGTTGGAGAAATATTCCAGAGTCTCGGCCTTCTCAGCATAGGAGTTCCGGGCTCAACAGCCGCACTTGCGCTCTTAAACAATGCCGTAAAGGCAGGAGGAGCTTTTGCAAGTTCTCATGTAGGAGGATTGAGCGGCGCCTTCATTCCTGTCAGTGAAGATTTGAACATATCGGAATCGGCCAGGGCGGGATATCTTACACTTGAAAAACTCGAAGCCCTTACAAGCGTTTGCTCGGTCGGGCTCGATATGATTGCAATCCCGGGGGATACTTCCGAAGATACTATAGCCGCCATAATAGCCGATGAAATGGCGATCGGAGTCATAAATAAAAAGACAACAGCGGTAAGACTGATCCCGGTGCCCGGAAAAAAAGCAGGCGACAACGCTCATTTCGGAGGACTTCTGGGTCAGGCTACAATTATTCCGGTTAATAACGGATCCGGATCAAACAGATTCATCAGATTCGGAGGACTTATTCCGGCTCCGATACAGAGCCTTACAAACTGATCCGGCAACAGGGTTCAGTGGGCAAGGATCCGTGTGACGCTAAATCCGGAGACGCCGTCTTCCGGTGTACCTGCTTTCACCTTGACTTGCCGTTGTGCAATTGATAATCATTCATACAAATATTTAAAGAAAGGATCGAACATGAAAAATAAGGAAGATTTTGTTTTATACAGCGGCGGCGCCAAAGGGGCTGAAGCGGAATTCGGTGCGAATGCGGAGCGTTTTGGAATTGACGAGGTCAACTTCACCTTTGAGGGACATGCCGCAGAACGCCGGAGAGGTCTGCGCGCACTGAATCACAAAGAACTGAAAAACGGGGATGTAAGCCTGGAATACGTTTCCAGATTAATGAACCGCACCTATACCTATAATCCGACTTTTCGCAAGGTTCTGCAAAGCATCTGGTACCAGATCAACAACGGACAGGAGATTTACGTAATCGGGGAAATTCTGAACGATAATACGGTAAAAGGCGGCACGGGATGGGGGGCGGAGTTCGCAAAATTATGCAACAAGCCGTTATATGTCTTTGATCAGAAACGTAATGCATGGTTTGCCTGGAACCAGACAGGGTGGATTGAGCGCGGAAGAGGAGCAGAGCCTGTAATAAGCCATATACATTTCACCGGGACAGGAACCCGTTTTCTTGAAGAAAACGGCAGAAAAGCTGTAAGAGAATTATTCGAAAGGACGTTCCCGTAATACCGGATTATCCGGGTCAGGCAACTCCCTTTATAATTGTTTCGCTTCCGCCCTGTCCGGTTCGGGTCATTTTACCGAAACCACAGGGCAAGGAGCCTGGAGTATAACATACTGAGCCGTTGAGCCGAATACAAGCTTTCCCACCTTCGACCTTCTTTTAACCCCGATGATAATCATATCCGCCTTGTTTTCAACAGCAAACGACACTAGATCCTCTCCCGGTGACATGCCTCGTATCAGAAGATGCGTCATGCATTTAATTTTCTCATTTTCAAAATAACTTTTGGCATGCTCAAGACCTTTTTCCGCAACCGAAATATCCTTAATTTCATTTTCGGTTCCATGCTCAAGAGAAGTAACCACATCGACTCCTGCATTAAATGCCTTTGCGTATTTAACGGCAAGAGCAAATGCGTCAGAGTCAGCACCCGATCCATCGTAACCCACCAATATCTTCATATATGTTTTCCTTCCATGTAAAGTAATTAAATTTCAAACGCCGGGCCCAATTGGAGGCCGCCGTTAAAACCGCCCGATTAAAAGTTTTGATTATTAAGTTTATTACAAAAAATATTAATCAAATTCAAGCAATATGGCTCTTTTTTTATGAATTTTGGTTCTTTTCCCGATCCGCCGGAAGAAAGAGGTTCAGGACCAGTGATTGAGCATATTTATATTTTTTACGATACCATCACTATTAATAAAAGATTTATTGACATAACAGGTTCATATCTGGCAGATTTAATTAAACCTATATGGTTAACTTTTTTATATATCCTGATCCTGTTTCATTATCTTTTCATCATATACAATTATCAAGATGAGGTGATTTATGAAAGGAAAAGAAGAAAACTATTTTACGGCATTATACGAAGTGGCAAAAACGGTCAATGCATCACTGGCACCGTCCCAGGTTCTTGAAAAAATCGTATCATGTGTTGCCGGTGCAATGAAGGTAAAGGCCTGTTCGTTGAGGCTTCTTGAATCCCGCAGGAAAAAACTATTAATGGGCGCACAATTCGGCCTGTCAAATGGTTATATCCGAAAAGGCCCTATCCTTGTTGAAGAGAGCGGCCTTGATAAGAAAGCGCTTAAAGGCAAAACCATCTGGCTGAAAAACGCCCAGACGGACAAGGATTTTCAGTATAAGGATAAGGCTAAGGCTGAAGGTATCAAGTCAGTGCTGGTAGTCCCGCTGATGGTGGATAAAAAAGCCATAGGAGTGCTTAGGGTTTACACCAGAGAAGAAAGAAAATTTGATGCCGACGAAATTAAGTTTCTGGAGGCTGTCGGGAATTTAAGCGCTATCGCCCTTGAAAAAGCAAGGCTTCACCAGGCTCTCCGCAAGGATTATGACCTGCTTGTAGCTCATAAATACCGAATAGATGATAATTGATAAACAAAGAGGTGATGTATGATTCGTATAGGCATAAACGGGTTCGGCAGGATAGGCCGCCAGGTACTTAAGGCAATAATTGAAAGACATCCCAAAAAACTTGAGGTTGCGGCAATTAACGATCTTTTTGACGTAGAGACCAACGCCCACCTGTTTAAATACGACACAAATTATGGTCGTTTTACCGGCAATGTCAAAGTCGCAAAAAACAGTATAATCGTTAACGGAAAAACCATCAAGAGCTTCGCATCAAGAGATCCGGCAGAAATACCATGGGATGAGGAAGGGATAGATATTGTGATTGAAAGCACAGGGCTTTTTAAAACAGGGCCAAAAGCTGCCGCCCACATTGAAGCCGGAGCAAAAAAAGTAATTATATCGGCGCCGGCCAAAGAAGAGGATCTTACGGTTGTAATGGGCGTCAACCATAACGAATACCGGCCCGGAGTTCACCATATTATTTCAAACGCCTCATGTACAACGAACTGCCTTGCCCCTCCCGCTCTTGTTATTCACAGGGCTTTCGGCATTGAGAAGGGCCTGATGACCACCATTCACTCATATACAGCTGATCAGCGGCTTATGGATCTTGCCCATAAGGATTTAAGGCGCGCCCGCGCGGCGGCAATGAACATAATTCCAACCACAACCGGCGCTGCTAAAGCGGTGGCGCTTGTTATTCCTGAGCTTGCAGGACGATTCGACGGATATTCGCTGAGAGTCCCGACGCCGACAGTTTCAGTTGTAGATTTTGTTGCAATTCTTCAGAAAAAAACAGACACTGAAACGCTGAGGGCTGAATTAAAGAAAGCGGCCGAAACCGAGCTGAAAGGGATTATGGCCTGCGAGGAAGAGCCGCTCGTCTCCATAGACTTCAAGGGAGATTCAAATTCATCAATAGTGGATATGGAATTTACCCAGGTTCTTGCCGGAAATATGGCAAAGGTCGTGACATGGTATGATAATGAATGGGGCTATTCCTGCAGGGTTGCTGATCTTGCGGCTTTTATGGCAGATAAAGGAATTTAGGCCGGCGATCAAGAATAAACGCATTCGGAATAATACAGGAGCCGGAATGAAAATATCCCGGATTGAAGAACCTGGTAAACTGCCGGATGCATATACCGCTTCTATTCCGGATTCCGGTTCCTTGATTCCGGCTCCTTTATAGTTACTAAATTGCATAAGACAAGTTTAACAGCCGGCATTATTTCAGACACGCACGGGGCTCTTCCTCTCTCCGCTATTAAAGCTCTATCCTGTACCGACCTGATTATCCATGCCGGAGACATAGGCAAACCCGCAGTTCTTGACAATCTGCAAAAAATTGCACCGGTTTTTCCTGTAAAAGGAAATATGGACAGAGGGGAATGGGCAGTCAAAATACCTTATAAAGAACTTATTAATAAGGGAGGAGTATTACTTTATGTGCTCCACGACGCATCAAACCTTGATCTTGATCCTGCTGCATCCGGTTTCAGCGCTGTCATTTCAGGACACACTCACCGGCCTCTTATTGAAGAACATGACGGAGTGCTTTTTATAAACCCGGGAAGCGCGGTTCAGCCGCGCGGCAATTATCCTCCGTCAATTGTTCTTCTTACAATTAAAGATAAATATCTTGATCCCCGGTTCATAAGCCTTGCATAATTTTTAAATTTCTTCGAACCCTTTAATCCTCCTCAATCACCGGCTAATTCAGAGATGATTGAAGCTCCCCGCCGCAAGTCCCGCCAATCAGTATGGCGGGCGGACCTTTGGCGGGAATGCACTCACTGTCTCGGTTCAAAATTACTGGCCTGCTTTAAGTTTTGCCGAACGCATGGAATGTCTTTTATGGGCGGAAAGAACCGCTTTTCTGATGCGGATAGAAAGAGGAGTGACTTCAACCATCTCATCATCGCGGATGAAATTTATTGCACGTTCGAGCGTCAGAGGTCTGACCGGAGAGAGAAGAATATTATCATCTTTTCCCGCCGCCCTCATGTTAGACAGTTTTTTTTCCTTGCAAGGATTGACGTTGATATCACCTTCCTTGTTATGCTCTCCTACGACCATTCCCTCATAAACAGGATCTCCCGGAACAATCAGAAGCTGCCCTCTCGGTTCCAGGTTAAACAGCGCATAAGCTACGGCGGCACCCTGCCTGTCCGAAACTATTGAGCCTGTAAATCTTACCGGGAAATCGCCCCTGTACGGCTCATAACCCGAAAAATAAGAATTCATTATGCCTGTTCCTTTGGTATCTGTAAGAAACTCATCCCTGTAGCCTATGAGGGATCTTGATGGAATGGAAAATTCAATCCTTACCCTGCCCCTACCGTTATTTACAAGGTTGGTCATCCTTCCTTTTTTTGAAGAGAGTTTTTCTGAAACAACCCCAAGAAAATTTTCATCGCAATCTATGAAAAGGTGTTCCACCGGTTCGAGTTTTTCACCGTTTCTGTATTTGATAATGACTTCGGGGCGGCCGACACAGAGCTCAAAACCCTCCCGGCGCATGGTTTCAATAAGTATGGCAAGCTGAAACTCTCCTCGCCCTTTTACAACAAAAGATTCCCTTTCTTCGGTATCGCTCATCTGCACAGCAACATTTCTCAGAGTCTCCTTGTTGAGCCTTTCGCGTATTTTGCTCGACTGGACATATTTCCCCTCCTTACCGGAAAAAGGAGAGCTGTTTATTGTGAATTTCATGGAGACTGTTGGCTCATCCACCGCTATTCTTTTGAGGGCTTTCGGGAAATCCCTGTTGCAGATGGTATCTCCGATTTTAACATCCTCAATTCCTGAAAGAACCACTATATCACCGGGTTCAGCATTATTAATTTCAACGAATTTCAACCCTACGTATGTTTGAAGCTTGGAAACCTTAAGCTGAATATGATAGCCTTCACTGTCGATGCATATAAG
>JAUPLM010000325.1 GCA_030836965.1 Thermodesulfobacteriota bacterium
AGCTGCAGGTAAAATAGTGCTCAAGGAAAAGAAGCCCCAAACTTAAACAGATTTACGATATTTACCGTAATTGCCGATAAAGAACAACACATACAGGGTGCTGAACAGGGCTGTCGGAAGAGCCTTGCACCGGTATGAAATGATAGCCGACGGGGACAGAATTGTTGTCGGGCTATCGGGAGGTAAAGACAGTTTAACGCTTCTATCGCTTCTAAAGGAACGCCAGGCTCGTGTGCCTGTCAAATATGAGTTGTTTCCTGTCTATATAGATCCGGGATTTGATGGCGGATTCACTGAAGAGCTTCAAACTTATTGTAATGATGCCGGGTTTACACTAAGGATTGAGCATACGAATTTTGGAATCATAAGCCACAGCTCTTTAAATCGGGAAAACCCCTGTTTTTTATGCTCAAGATTGCGAAGAAAGAGGCTTTTTGAAATTTCCGGCGAACTGGGATGTACAAAGCTTGCCCTGGGACACAACCAGGATGATATCATTGAAACCCTTTTTCTGAACATATGTTATGCAGGCGAAATCAGCACGATGACTCCCTGCCAGACTTTTTTCAATAACAGGCTTTTCATTATAAGGCCCCTTGCCTTTGCTGGTGAAGATATTATAGTTCGTTATGCAAAAGATAATGGATTTCCTGATTTTGCGAACAAGTGTCCATCCGCAAAAGTTTCAAAAAGACGGGAGATGAAGGCTCTGCTGAACCAATTGTACACCAGCAATAAAAAAATAAGAGGGAACATTTTCAGATCGTTGAGTCATGTTAAAACCGAATACCTGTTGAAATGAGACGGGAAGGAAAGAACGTAAATCGTTAATCGTTGATAGTAGATCGTGGATCGAACAACGAATCATGAACAATAACCACGAGCGACGAACTACGAACGAATGATTCAGGGCCGGCGGGAGAAAATAGGAGCGGAAATGAAAGATGTCCAGAGCCAGCGTGATTACAGAAACATACCGATTAATAAAGTCGGCATTAAGAATATTCGTTATCCGATAACGGTTCTTGACAGGCGCAACAGTGTTCAGAATACAGTTGCGACTATCAATATGTATGTCGATTTGCCCCATAAGTATAAGGGTACCCATATGAGCCGTTTTGTAGAGCTTCTGCACCTTTTCCGGCCTGAGGTCTCATTGAAAAACATTGCGGCTATTTTAAACCAGATGAAAAAGCATCTTAATGCCGAATCGGCGCATATAGAAGCTACCTTCCCGTATTTTATAGAGAAAAAAGCTCCTGTCAGCAAGTCTCCGGGTCTTATGGATTACACATGCAGAATCATAGGATCGAGTCATCCGGGCGATAAAATTGATATTATATCGGAAGTTATCGTCCCGATTTCATCCGTATGTCCCTGTTCAAAGGAGATAAGCGAAAAAGGAGCACATAACCAGCGGGGAGAAGTAAGGCTTTCGACCAGGTTTAAGAAATTCATCTGGATGGAGGACATGATAGAGCTTGTTGAAAATTCAGCCTCCTGCGATGTTTATTCTGTTTTAAAGAGGGTGGATGAGAAGGCGGTTACGGAAAAGGCTTTTTCAAATCCCAAATTCGTTGAAGATATAGTGCGTGATATAGCAGAGAAACTGAATAAGGACGATAATATAACCTGGTTTTCGGTAAGCGCAGAGAATTTCGAATCGATTCACAACCACAATGCCTACGCTCATATCACCAGTTCGTGATCCCTTGCCGGCGGTTATTCGAATTGGCGGCCGCAGGGATAAGAGAACATATTTATGACATTTACTATAACCTGCTTGTATTGCAGCTTTTAACAGCAGCTTCATCCTGCGGGGGACTTGATGACTTACCGGGAGTTGGTCGGTTATGCCGAATAAATCGATGATGCCCAAAATGACAATCACCAACGGCGGTTCGATCCGATGGATAGAGTGATACCGGGCGGTCTGATCAAAAAACTGAAACGGATCGTGGGTGAGCGCCATGTAGCCGAGTCCAGAACCTCCGCTGAACTGTACTCCTATGACGGATCCCTTGCCAGGGGCGCTCCCGGGGCCGTGGTGTTTCCGGGTGATGCGGCCGAGACAGCCGCCGTCATTAAAGAGGCGACCCGGGCCGGGACGCCGTTTGTGCCACGGGGATTCGGCACCAACCTGTCCGGGGGCACGGTCCTGCCCTATGGAGGGCTTACAATCTGCCTCACACGGCTCAACCGCATTCTCGGAATATTTCCCAATCGCCGCACGGCCGTAGTCCAGCCCGGAGTGACCAATCTTGAACTGCAAAACGCTTTGGCGCCTCTGGGCTTTTTCTACGCTCCGGACCCTGCCAGCCAGAAGGTTGCCACTCTCGGAGGAAACGTGGGCGAAAACTCGGGTGGGCCCCGCTGTCTGAGATACGGGGTTACCACCAATCACGTGCTTGGTCTCCAGGCCATTCTTACCGACGGGCAGATCCTGTGCCTGGGCTCAGCGGCCTATGATCCTTCCGGATACGATCTGCGGGGGTTTCTTGTCGGCAGCGAGGGAACTCTGGCCGTGGTGACCGAAGTCACCGTACGCATCATGC
>JAUPLM010000326.1 GCA_030836965.1 Thermodesulfobacteriota bacterium
AAGGAGACTGAAAATTTTTATCAGGAGACCGGCTTTAGTAATTCCATTTATTTTCGGAATTACCGGTTTACCGGCAAAAAAACCGTTCATCTTCGCAACGGTTTTGAAAGAGAAGGTTATATCCGGATCCGAGCAGAGACCCTGTTCCACACTGAAGGCGCCTTTGTCAAAAACAAGAAATGCTCCTGTCCGGTCCTGCGCCGGGCCGGCGGCAAACTGAACTTTCGCCCGGACATCCTGAAACTTCTTTTTCACGACCTGGTCATCTTCAAGAAGAACCTTGATAACCGGCAACACGGCTCTTAGAAAAATCCTTGCGGCAAGCAGTTCTTTTTCAGTCGCCATCTTAAACCTCATCCTCCCAGTCTTCGTCTTCCTCGAAGTCTTTACCCATGGTTTCTCTGACTTTTTCTATTATCCCGTCCGTATCGAGTTTATAGTGCGAATAGAGATCTTCCGGGTAGCCTACTTCGCAGTAGCAATCGGGAATACCGACTTTCGTGAAGGCGCACCCTTTTCCGCATGAGGCTATAACATCAGCGACAGCGCTTCCCAGACCTCCGTGAACATTATGATCCTCAAAGGTTATAATTCTACGGGTCTCTTCAACAGCTCTTCGCACCGCTTCCTCATCAAGCGGCTTAATGGTATGCATGTTAAGAACTCTCACGCTCAGCCCGTCTCTCTCTTTCAGAAACTTTGCGGCTTCAAAAGCCTGAAGAACGGTTATCCCGCAGCAGATAAGGGTGATATCGGTGCCTTCGGCAACTTCAATCGCTTTTCCTATTTCAAAACCATAATCATCTTTTTCGTAAAATCTGGGCTCGAACCCCCTTCCGATTCTTATGTATACCGGCCCGGGATATTCCACGCAGGCTTTTACGGCATTCGCGGTTTCTATCCCGTCCGCCGGAACAATAACCGTCATGTTCGCAAAAGACCTCATGATCGCGATATCTTCGGTACAGTGGTGCGTGGTGCCGGCAGCCCCGAACGAGGTTCCGGCATGAGTCGCAATAATCTTGCAGTTCAAGTTCTGGTAACAGATATCCGTCCGGACCTGTTCCGCGGCCCTCATGGCCGAAAAGGCGGCCATTGTGGAGACAAACGGAATAAGCCCCGATTTTGCAAGCCCTGCCGCTATTCCGAAAAGATTCTGTTCCGCTATACCAACATTGAAAAATCTTTCGGGGAACTTCTCTCCGAATTTTCCTATTTTAGTGGATTTCGCGAGATCAGCCGAGAGCCCGACTATCTTTTCATATTTTTCCCCCAGCCTGCACAATACTTCGCCGTATATCTCGGCCTGAGTCATCGTGTCTGCATCGTATACCGTCCAGGTTAATCCCTCGGTCATAACATCCTCCTGCATTAGACCTTTGCATAACACCCCCTTTTGCCCGATTACTATAAGGATTTGGTCTCTGGTCTCTGGTTTGTTGTTTCTGGTTTTTCTCTTTTAACCAGAAACTATAAACCAAAAACCTGAATCTTGTTTTCGCCTTCCTTGTACCTGGACAAAATTGGGCGTTCTTCAAAGGTCCCGTTACGTATTGATGAACCAAAACTCAGACGGCTTCGTAGAAAGTCATATGCGAACTGATTTGAGATTTTTGGGAAATAGATTTTTAAATTGCCGAGCGTTAAAAATCATCCGCCACATTTTTTGGCGGATGATTTAGCGAAGTAATTTAAAAATCCCCAAAAAGCTCATTAGTAAGTTAGAAATTATTTCCGGCAGGAAATAGTTTCATAAACTTACTTATCCCGTTTAGCGGGGTTAAGAGAACATATCTAGACTTTTTACGAACCATCAGAATCCGTACATCCTGTCTATCGAACTCTTGGCCTTTTCAATCAAATCCGTATCAAGCCCGCCGTAATGCCACTTTACCTGGTTTTCCATGAAATCGACGCCTTTACCTTTGACCGTGTTTGCAATTATTACAACAGGCGCCTTATCCTCGGTCCTTGCATACTCTATCGCCGATGAAAGATCCTTGAAGCTGTGTCCGTCAACCTCCTTTACAATCCATCCGAATGCCCTCCACTTGTCGGAAAAAGGTTCAAGCCCCATGATCTGTTCCGTAGTCCCGTCTATCATCAGCCTGTTTCTGTCGACAAAGGTTATGAGATTTTTTAAACCAAAGTGAGGCGCCGCCATTGCAGCTTCCCATACTGAACCTTCGTTGCATTCTCCGTCCCCCAGGATGCAGTAAGTCAGCCATGATTTTTTCTGCGTCCTTGCCCCGAGTGCAAGCCCTACAGCCATTGGAAGTCCGTGGCCGAGAGATCCGGTGGATACATCAACGCCTTTTACCTTGTTCCCGTCAAGGTGCATACCGAAAGGAGATTTGAATTTATTAAATTCCTTAAGAAGTTCGAATTCGAAATATCCTTTTCTCGCAAGCACAGGAGCGTAACCCACTCCGCCATGCCCCTTGCTCAATACGACTCTGTCCCTTGTTTCGAGTTGAGGTCTTTTCGGATCGGCATTTAAATATTTGAAGTAAAGAATTACAAGGATCTCCACAACACTGAGAGCCCCGCCTATATGAGCACCGCCTGCCCATCCCGTCACATCGACAATATCTCTTCTTATCTGATGAGCCATCTTCTCAAGGTCTTTAATCTCGGATTCTGTTAACGGCACGGCAACACCTCCAGAACAGTTTGAAAGCTTTTATGATCATTCTTCGTTTTCAGAGGAAAAGCAGTTGAAAATCTTATCCATCTTATCTTACATTTGCAATCAATAGTCAAGGATCTGTGGATATTTTACTCCATTAAACTATTTGTGACACCAAACCCTTGCTCTATGGAACTCTGGAATCCCAGGAATCTGATATTATTTCTTGTATGATTTCATTAATTAAGATATCGTACGGCTAAAAATATTCTGTGCCGGGATACCCGGGCCGCCGACAATGTAACAACAGACTGGAAACAGATCCAACCGGTATGAAAAAACGGAACAAACTTATCATAATATTTTATAATCATCAGCTGCTCATGATTCTTTGCGGCACAAAGGAAGAGAGCGGTAAGATTATAGGTATTATACCTTTCCCGGAGGCATCATCGGCTGATAATTTATCCGTTTCAATTCCTGCCGAAGCAAAAAAAATAAAAGAAATTATTCTCGTACTGCCGGATTATGTCACAGGAAATTCCATATATCCTTTTTCTTCAGGGAGAAGTTCTATTGCCGAACCATTCATCCGGAGAAAGCTCGTTGAATCATTTCCGGCCAGCCCCGATATTTCCGAATTTTTTAATTACTCTTATTTCAAAACAGGCGCAGACCAGGGCGGTCTCTATTCCTTTTATCTGAAGGAACCTGTAGCATTCAACCTATACAACCGTCTGACCGAAGCAGGCCTCCGGCCGGATCGTATCACAACACCGGCATACATCTGGCAGGACAAGATCAGCAAAAATGAGGATTATGATCCCGGCGAAAGTTTTTGCCTCATCCACGCGCAGCCGGCCGAAAGCCACCTCTACTTTTATGTCAACGGAAACTTCCTTTTTTCCAGAAGCATTATGCTACCCGAATCTTCCGAAGGCAAAAATGAGAAGCTTGACGCCCTGGCATTTGAAATCAGCCAGTCCCTTTATCTCTTTTCCCAGAAAGTAAAATCAGAAATCAGCAGATTCTATCTGGTACCTTCCGCAGATATTGATGAAACAGGCCTTTCCGAGAGAATCGGAAAAAATGTCCGACGTATCGGGACAGACAGGAATCTAGGATTGGATACCGGCAAAAATATTCTGATGCCCGGACCTCTGACAAATTTTTTAGCAGCGGATATCGGCTCGGGAACCATACCTGCCATCAGCCACCGGGTGGTAGTCATGGAAAAATTCTGGCACACCGTTCAGCTTACCGGTATTATTACAGGCGTGGTCACTCTCCTGCTGCTTTGCGCCGAAACCGCTTATTTCAGTTATTGGTCTGATAGACATGTTTCGCCGGGATCGGCAACCCTGTCAAAAAACATTTCGGACAACCATAGATCGGTCGGGCATTTTAACGAAATTCTCGATCTTGTAATGAATGAAAGACAAAGGCCCGACCCTTCTGATATACTTGCAGGCATAGCGCTCAGCCTGCCTGAAAAGGTAACGGTCCGGGAGCTGCTCTTCAACTTTGAATCCCCGCCCCATGTCATAATCAAGGGGAATGTAAAGGCCGATGGACCCGACCTCATAAAATCGACCCTTTCTGAAATGGTTGAAAGCCTGACCCGCAACCTGAACCCGGCCCGTTCTCCGGTAATCGGGGATATCGGATTCGATCTGGAGGGAAACGCGGAGGGTCAGACTCTTCAGGGATATAAGTTTCACGTCAAGGTGGATATGAAATGATGGACAGCATGAGAAACAAATGGGTCTTGACCGGATTTATCTGGTCAGCTGTTATCTTAATTACATTGTATAACTCATCTGAGATAAAGCGGCTGAAACTTGCAAGAGAAGAGATAGAAACGCTCAGGATGGATGAACAGTTCTGGAGGCAGCATTCGGAAAGCACAGCCGGCATTACTGCGGAAGGGAACCGTCTTTTCCTTGACGTGGAATCGGTTGATTTAGGACTTTTGACAATCGATAACCATGTAAAAAAGCTTTCATCGGACCTGAGCCTGCCACCTGTCGTAATCAACAAACAACCGGTAACGGCTTCAGATGGCCAGGTGCCGGTTGATATATCATTTACAGGAAGTTTTGCGGATGCTTTCAGATGGTTTAAATCTCTTGACAAGGAGATGCCTTTCCTCAAGGCCATCAATCTCAAAATAAGCATAGATCCTGTTTCCAATAAAGCAGTAACAACCGGTTCTTATTTCTTCAGATACAGAATTAAAACCGGCGACGGCGCGCAAGAATCTTCAGGAGGGATATGACACGGAGCGGCGCTTATAAACGGTTGATCATAGACGCCTTTATAATAGCGGGTATCGCTGCGATCGTTCTTAACGCCTACCTGTTGACCGACCTTTTCGGCCGTCCGATAGC
>JAUPLM010000327.1 GCA_030836965.1 Thermodesulfobacteriota bacterium
AACCAGAACGTCGTCAAGCTCGAAACATCAAAGGTTCTTTCCGTTATCGAAAAGCAGGTGCTCGCAAAGATACATAGAATTATTTACAGGCAAAGCGAGGAGTTTTACCGGGAACATGTGCAGAATACTCACACAACCCTCGGATGCTTCACTGAAAACGGAACAGTTGCGAACCTGACCGCCCTCTGGGTCGCGAGAAACACGCATTTCGCCCCGAAAGAAGACTTTGAAGGAGTCGATAAAGAAGGGATATATGCCGCGTACAGGGCATACGATATAGAAAGAAGCGTAATTTTAGTATCTCAGCTCGGCCATTTTTCACTGAAAAAAGCGGGAGGCATCCTTGGTATAGGCAACCGGAATATAATATCAATAGAGGTTGACGCAGCAAACAGGATCGACGTCAAAAAACTTAAAGAAAAAATCAATGAAATTGAAAAGAGCCCCGTCCGGACAAAAATAATCGCAATCATTGGAATTGCGGGAACAACCGAAACAGGCACTGTTGATCCTCTGCGGCAAATCGGAGAAATCTGCGCCGAAAAGGGAATACATTTCCACGTAGATGCAGCCTGGGGCGGACCTGTTCTCTTATCTGAAAAATACAAGCATCTCCTCGACGGCATTTCTCTTGCCGATTCAGTTACAATAGACGGGCACAAGCAATTTTACATGCCCATGACTTCCGGCATGGTCTACTTCAAAGACCCGCGTAAAATGGATTCCATAATCTACCATGCTAACTACGTGAACAGGCTGGGCTCGGTTGATCTTGGGATCAAATCACTCTCAGGTTCACGTGAAGCAAACTCGCTGATCCTTGACAGCGCCCTCAAAATAATGGGAAGCAGAGGTTATGCTCTTCTTATCGAACACGGCATCGAAACGGCAAAAAGTTTCGCGGAAGAAATAGAAAGCAGACCCGATTTTGAGCTGGTAACTCCTCCGGAACTGAATATCTTAACCTACAGGATCTTCCCCGCGGCAATAAAAACAGAGATGGAAAATTGCGGAGAAGAGCGAAAGCGTGTTCTGAATGAAAAGCTTAACGAAATAAACATGACTGTGCAAAGGCTTCAGAGAGAAGCCGGGAAAAGCTTTGTTTCAAGAACAACTCTTAAAAGCTATAAAGGTCGTAGTGAAAGCGTAGTGGTAATGCGCTGCGTAATAATGAATCCGCTTACTGAGATCAATATCCTTGGCGATATTCTTGATGAGCAGGAGGAAATTTATAAGCGCGAGTTCGGATCAAGCTGACGGGCGTACCGCTCATAAGTATCTTATGCATTCCCCATTGTTCACGCGTATCTTTTTTTTGAAAGAAGGATCTCACCATACCCTGGGTTGATATCCGGGAAATTAGATATATTTTTCCTCCATCCGTTATTATCCCGCTGCTGTATACAACTGCGCAATAGCAATTATGCCTCAATAAACGGAAAAATCATATTATATTTGTTCTATTTTGTTGACAATAATGCGTACCCTATTAATATTAATCAACGTAATTGATAATGCGCATAAAACGATATAGCAACTTGTTGGAGAGATAAAGAAAAAGATCATTGTTCTCATTCTTCTTGCGGGGACGATCACTTTCCTTAAGTCTGATTCCAACAGTTTGAGCGATTTTACATCCGTGTAGCATTGTAAACATCTTAGACTTTACTGACTGTCACAGCGAGGTGTTTATGGCCATTCCTGTTTTTAGATGGTTGTTGCTGTCAGGACTGCTGTTGAGTTCATCGTTGGCCGATGCCCAGCCCGTATCAACCGATGGTACAGCAGTTCCAAATGCAGCAGAACCGGCAGCCTTCCAACTTAAGTACTTTTCTGTATTTACCCACTATCAATCCTTCAGGGAACAACCGCTGCCCTCCTGGCAGGAGACCAACGACATTGTCGGTAAAATCGGCGGTTGGCGTTTTTATGCCAGGGACGCAATACAGCCTGGCACAAGTCCCTCTGCAGATGGTGCCAGGCCTGATGCCGAAGAAAAACTACCGTCCGGGCTAAACGAAAGGTCCGAACAACACTCAGAGCATGGGAGAAAACCGTGATTTACAGGAATCCATTTCCATACCTCTGCAGAACATTTCTGGTACTGCTCACCGTGGGGATTACCGGCGGCTGCGCCGGCATCAACTTCGAAAAATCCTTGAGCACAACAAATCAGATGGCAGCCGGATTTACCCAGGGGAAGCTGTCTTTGGCGCAGACCGAAGAGCAGCGCGCAGAGAAGAACCGCCTTGCCGAAGAAATACTGCAAAAGCCGGTAAGTCAGAGCGATGCTGTCCTGCTTGCACTGGCAAACAGTCCGGGGTTACAGGCAATGCTGGCTCAGAACTGGTCGGATGCCGCCCAGGCTGCTCAAACCGGCCGTATCTCAAACCCCGCTTTTTCATTTGAGCGCTTATTATCGGCCGGCGAACTCGAGCTTTCGGGCACTATTGCCTTTGGCCTGCTGGATCTGCTGACACTGCCGCAACGCTGCAGCATGGCGCAGCACATGATTGATCAAACACAGCTCCAATTAACCAGCGATGTTATCGACCATATTACGCAGGTACGACAGGCATGGGTCAAGGCGGTGGCTGCTCGGCAGAGCCTCTTTTATGCTAAGCAGGTGCATGACGCAGCTCAGGCAAGTGCCGAACTGGGGCGTCTCCTTCAGTCGGCCGGTAATTTCAATAAAATTCAGCGGGCCCGC
>JAUPLM010000328.1 GCA_030836965.1 Thermodesulfobacteriota bacterium
GGTAGTGTGGCAAAATCCGAACTGGACGCGGCGGATGCAAGATTAAAAAGAGCAAAAGCGTCCGTATCGGCCCAGAAAGCCGCGGTGCAGGCAGGTGAAGCCGCTCTGAAGGAGACTGAAGTTGTGCTTGAATATACAAATATGCGCGCTCCGTTTGACGCCGTGGTGCTGACAAAGAACGCGGATATCGGCGATATTGTAACCCCTCTCGGGGCTGCCGCAAATGCCAAAGCCGCTGTTGTCGATATAGCGGATATGGATTCCCTCCAGGTTGAGGTGGATGTTTCGGAAAGTAATATCGATCTTGTCAGGAAGGGACAGCCGTGTGAAATTCAGCTTGATGCCCTGCAGGATTCCCGTTTCAGGGGAGCGGTACACATGATAGTTCCTACAGCCGACAGGACGAAGGCCTCGATTATGGTAAAAATAGCATTTGCAGAAAAGGACCCGCGAATTCTGCCGGAAATGAGCGCCAAGGTAGCATTTCTTTCCCGGGAAGTACTGCCGGAAGAAGAAAAATCTTTAATGGCAATTCCGGCCGAAGCAATATCAGCAGTTGAGGGGAAGGAGCATGTTTTTCTGGTGAAAGACGGCCGTGCTTATAAAACGGAAATAAAAACCGGAAGACGGGTCGGTAATATGGTGGAGATATCAGGCGGAGCAGAGATTGGCGCGATCATGATCGCAAAGCCCGCAAGTAATGTCAAAGACGGGATAAAGGTCAAGGTTCAGGAGGATTAATACAGGAATTGGCTCCTATCGTAGAAATTAAAGACCTTACCAAATCATACCGCCGGGGAAGCCAGTCTATCGTTGTGCTCGAGAATATTTCCCTGAATATCGAAGAAGGAGATTTTCTTGCTCTTATGGGACCTTCCGGCTCGGGTAAAAGCACACTGCTCAATCTTATTGCTGGTCTCGATAAAGCGGACAGCGGAAGCATAGAGGTAGGGGGGATCGATATTTCCCTGCTTTCAGAATCCATGCTTGCAAAATGGAGAGCCGAAAATGTCGGATTTATTTTTCAGTTCTATAATCTTGTTCCGGTATTAACCGCCTTTGAGAATGTTGAATTGCCCCTGATTCTGACGGACCTTTCCAAAAAAGAACGAAAAGAACACGTCACCACTGCCCTTAGACTCGTTAACCTTGATGACAGGATGGATCATTATCCGGGGCAGCTCTCAGGCGGCCAGCAGCAGCGAGTTGCAATCGCAAGAGCTGTTGTTACTGATCCCACAATGATTGTCGCCGACGAGCCGACCGGCGATCTCGACAGGGCATCGGCCGAAGAGGTGCTGAGGCTTATGGAGAGGCTGAGCGGAGAAATCGGGAAAACGGTTATTATGGTTACACACGACCCGCGGGCGGCAAAAAAAGCCGACCATATAAAATATCTTGAAAAGGGTATTCTTACCAATGCTCCTGAAGCTTCTTATTCGGAATGCATTTAGGCACAAGCTCCGCGCCGGCCTGACCGTCTGCGGCATATGCGTTGCAATTCTCGCCTTCGGCCTTCTCAGGACAGTTATAAGCGCCTGGTATGCGGGAGTTGAAGCATCTTCTTCCACCCGCCTTGTTACCCGCAACGCGATCTCTCTGATATTTCCCCTTCCCCTTTCGTACAAGGACAAAATACGGGGTGCGGAAGGGGTTAAAATAGTATCTCTCGGGAACTGGTTCGGGGGAATATATATAGAAGAGAAGAATTTTTTCGCTAATTTTGCGGTTGATTCCAAAACGTATCTTGATCTCTATCCGGAATTTGTTATCCCTCCGGATCAAAAACTCTCCTTTTTAAAGGAAAGGAAGGGTTGTGTGGTCGGACGCAAACTGGCAAAAAGGTTCGGCTGGAAAATAGGGGATACGATTGTGTTAAGGGGAACCATATTTCCGGGCAACTGGGAATTTATCCTGAAGGCCATTTACAAAGGCAGAGACAAGACTATAGATGAAAGTCAGTTTTTCTTCCACTGGGATTATCTGAACGAGACTATGAAAAAGGTTCAGCCCCGGAGGGCTGACCAGGTTGGTTTTTATATGATCGGCACCTCTTCTCCGGATATTGCCGCCTCGACCAGTAAATCGGTAGACGCCCTTTTTAAAAATTCCTTCGCGGAAACCCTGACCGAGACCGAAAAAGCATTCCAGATGAGTTTCATCGCCTTAAGCCAGACCATCCTGACGGTAATCCAGCTTGTTTCACTGGTTGTTGTGATCATCATCCTCGCGGTTGTGGCAAACACTATGGCCATGTCGGTGCGTGAAAGGATGAGCGAATACGCGGTATTCAAAACAATCGGTTTCGGAGGTTTTTACATTTCCGTCCTGATACTGGGTGAATCCCTGTTGATAACCGCTATAGGGTGCGCATTGGGGATTATCGCCACATTCCCGGCTGCGGATGCATTTGCCAGCGCCGTAGGAGATTATTTCCCTATTTTCAATATCAGCTCACAGACGATTTATCTCGATATGCTTGCCGCACTTATTGTCGGCCTGGTTGCAGCGGTATTTCCGATCTGGCGGGCCGTATCCGTTCCTATCGCAAGCGGGCTGGGGAGGGTAGGCTGAGGATGGGTCTTCTCTTTTTTTACAGCTTCCGGAACCTGCTCGCAAGAAGACTTACCACTGCGCTTACTGCGGCCGGGATGGCGCTTGTCGTTTTCGTATTCGCTTCGATAGTGATGCTCGCCGAAGGGCTGCAAAAAACGCTTGTAGATACCGGCTCATTCGATAATGTCGTAGTAATCCGGCGCTCCTCGGTTTCAGAAGTGCAGAGCGGCGTGGAAAGAATTCAGGCTTCAATTGTTGAGACCCGGCCCGAGGTGGCTGTGGGCGCAAACGGGCGCAGGCTCCTTGCAAAGGAGCTCGTTGTGCTTATCACTCTTGAAAAAAAGGAGTCGAACAGCCCAGCCAATGTCATAATCAGGGGAATATCGGAAAATTCACTGGAGCTGCGGCCCCAGATAAGACTGACGGAGGGACGTCTTCCGAGGCCCGGATCCCTTGAAATCCTTGTAGGCCGGAGCATAGCAAGGAGATTCAAAAATGCCGGGCTTGGCGATACCCTTTTCTTTGCCATGCGGAGATGGACGGTTGTGGGTGTTTTTGATGCGGGTAATACGGGTTACGGTTCTGAGATCTGGGGGGATGTTGATCAGTTTATGCAGGCTTTCAGGAGGC
>JAUPLM010000329.1 GCA_030836965.1 Thermodesulfobacteriota bacterium
CACTCCTGGCATTTCCTGTGTGCCGCGATATACTTGAAATACCTCTGAGAAACCTTTGTTATTCACAAGAGCAGCTGGGAGCTCGTCTTCCCGCACCATGAAAACGAGATAGCGATTTCAAAGGCCCTTACCGGAAAACCTCTCGCAAAATTCTGGATGCATTGCGAACGGGTGCTCGTTGACGGCAAAAAAGTGGATGAGACAAAAGAGAGGCTCTCGATCTCGGATTTAATCGACATGGGCTATACGGGCAGGGAGATAAGATTCTGGCTGATATCGAATCACTACAGAAAGACCGTAATCTTCTCAGAGGAAAGGCTTGAAGATGCGAGAAAATCTTTAAACAGGCTCGATACATGCATACGCGCCCTTTCCGATGTGAAAGACGGTGAGCCCTACCCCGAGCTGGATCAGCTTCTCTATGATATAAAAAGCGGATTTACGGGCGCGATGGATGACGATCTCAACATATCCGCCGCCCTTTCTTCCATATTCGGAATAGTAAGACATATAAACATTCTGGTCGTGAATAAAAAGATAGATGCGGACGGCGCTTCAAAAATTATCGAGGCGTTCCGCTATATCGACTCGGTGCTCAATATCTTCGAATTTTCAGACCCGGCTTTTGATCCTGAAGTAAAACGCCTTCTTGATAAGCGGGAGAAGGCAAGAGAAGAGAAAGACTGGTCTCTTGCAGACAGCCTGCGCGAAAAACTGGAATCAATGGGAGTCAAGGTAAGAGATCATAAATTACACTGAGATGGTTCCGCATTTTTCATAGAAAATAACTATTTGTAATTATAGTATAAATCAATATGGACAGGTCCGGTGTAAGAGTGAAGAACAAGGAAACGATAGGGACTGCAATAAACCCAAAACAGGAGGTAACTATGGTAAAAATATCGAGAGGTTTTGTTATTGTGGCGATTGTTCTTTTTTTCGCCCTGCTGGCCACTCCCGCGCTTGCACAGCGCACTGAGGTACAGTTCTGGCATGGGCTTGCCCAGCCGCTGGGAGGGATACTCGAAAAAATCGTTGCTGATTTCAACGCGTCGCAGGACAAGCACCATGTAAACGCCACCTTTAAAGGCTCCTATCCCGACACCATGGTTGCCGCGATCGCGGCTTTCAGGGCCGGTAATGCGCCGCACATAGTACAGATGTTCGAGGTGGGTACTGCCACAATGATGGCCGCCCGCGGAGCAATCAAACCTGTCCACGAGCTGATGCGCGAAGCCGGTGTCTCATTCGACCCGAAGATTTATGTTCCGGCAATAAAGGGCTACTACAGCCTTCCGGATGGACGCATGATGTCCATGCCCTTCAACAGTTCGACAGCCGTGATGTTCTATAACAAAGATGCATTCAAAAAGGCCGGTCTCGACCCTGAGAAACCACCGCGCACGTGGGCGGAACTCCGCGCCGCGGCTCAGAAGATCAGGGCCGCAAATGCGGCCAATATTGGTTTTACCTGTGCCTGGCCGACCTGGACGCAGTTTGAACAATTCAGCGCCATCCATGATGTCCCGCTGGCAAGCAAAGCTAACGGGATGGAGGGAATGGATGCCGTCATGACCATAAACAGCCCACTGCATGTCCGTCATGTGCAGACCCTGATTGATATGCAGAAGGAAGGAAGCTTCAAGTATGCGGGACGGGATTCCGCGGGTGACGCTCTTTTCCCGTCAGGTGAGGCGGCGATAATCCATGCTTCTTCAGGTCTGAGAGCGAGAATCATGCGTGAAGCCAAATTCGAGTGGGGCGTCACCATGCTGCCCTATTATGAGGATGTTAAGGGCGCCCCGAAAAACTCCATCATCGGCGGAGCCAGTTTCTGGGCCATGACGGCTCCAAAAAGAACAGCGGAGGAATACCGCGCCGTAGCAGAGTTTTTAAAATTCATCGGCCAGCCTGAAGTTGTTGCAAAATGGCACATGGATACAGGTTTTCTTCCCGTCACTTTTGGAGGTTTTGAACTGGCCAAGGCACAGGGTTACTATCAAAAGAATCCCGGAGCGGATATCCCTCACCGCCAGATGACCAGGTCGGAACCAACGGAAAACTCTCGCGGCCTGAGACTCGGGAGCATGCCGGAGATACGCGTAGTGATCCAGGAAGAACTGGAGAAAGCGCTTCAGGGCGCCCAAACAGCCCAGCAGGCTATGGATAGCGCCGTAGCCAGAGGAAACGTGATCCTGCGCAATTTCGAAAAAACAAACCGATGATTTATAACGCAATTGTTTTGCATTTATTTTAATCGGGGGGCTTTCAGGAAAGGCTCCCCGATTAATTGAAAATACCGGAGGGGTTGATGCAGCGCCGCGTCATCTTCAGCAACAAGCGGCTGCCATATTTACTGCTCGTGCCGCAGCTCGCAATTACCGTTGTTTTTTTCTTCTGGCCGGCCTTCCAGGCTATTTTATGGTCCATGTTGCGCCAGGACCCTTTCGGCCTCCGGACAGAGTTCATCTGGTTCGATAATTATGCCGTAATTTTATCCGATCCGCTCTATCTGAATTCGGTGAAGACAACCTTCATCTTCGCTTTTTCCGTTACCACAATCGCAATGGCGTCCGCCTTACTCCTGGCTTTTATGGCCGACAAGCATATCCGTGGGGCCGGCGCTTACAAAACCATGCTGATCTGGCCTTACGCAGTGGCGCCGGCAGTTGCTGCGGTACTCTGGCTTTTTATATTCCACCCTAACATAGGCTATTTCGGACGGGCCATGCGGGAGTTGGGCGTCCTCTGGGATTATAAGTTAAACGGCAACCAGGCGCTGTCGCTCGTCATACTCGTAGCCTCCTGGAAGCAGGTGAGCTATAATTTTCTCTTTTTTCTGGCAGCTCTCCAGTCAATTCCCAAATCTGTCCTCGAAGCGGCCTCCATCGACGGAGCAGGCTCTACGAGGCAGTTCTGGACCATTGTTTTCCCTTTGATCTCTCCCACTTCATTCTTCCTTTTGATGGTAAACATGGTCTATTCATTCTTCGACACTTTCGGTGTGATTCACGCCCTCACAGGAGGGGGACCTGGCAAAGCCACGGAAACCCTTATTTTCAAAGTATACTCCGACGGAGTGCTTTTTCTCGATCTAGGCGGATCATCGGCACAGTCGGTAATTCTTATGATTATAGTAATCGGCTTAACCGCCATCCAATTCCGCTATGTTGAAAGAAAGGTTCACTACTGATGAAAGGTCACAGCCTTAACGGTAACTGGCAGGCTCATTTTTTTCTCGTAATCGGTGTGGCTGTCCTGGCTTTTCCGGTTTATCTTGCCATGATAGGTTCGACCTGGGACGCCGGCACGATCGCCAGGGGTGAAATGCCGCTCTTTCCGGGACCCGACATGATCTCAAACTACCAGCAGGCATGGGGGTCGGGCTCCGGTCAGCGGGTCATGGGCGTGCCTGCGGCGACTATGATGTTAAACAGCCTTGTCATGGCATTGACTATCAGCCTCGGCAAGATTGCCATATCTCTTCTTTCCGCTTATGCTGTGGTATTTTTCCGGTTTCCCGGAAGGATGTTTTTCTTCTGGATGATCTTCGTCACGCTCATGCTGCCTGTGGAGGTTCGGATTATTCCCACCTACAAGGTGGTTTCGGATCTCGGAATGATAGATTCATATATGGGCCTGACCATTCCGCTCATTGCTTCCGCGACAGCGACGCTGCTGTTCCGCCAGTTTTTCCTGACCATTCCCGATGAACTGGTTGAAGCCGCGAGGATCGACGGGGCCGGGCCTCTCCGCTTCTTCTGGGATACTGTACTTCCTCTCTCCCGGACAAACATGGCCGCACTCTTCGTGATCATGTTCATCTATGGCTGGAACCAGTATCTCTGGCCATTGCTTATAACAACAAGCAAGGAGATGAGTACCATCGTCATTGGTATCGTAAAGATGATCGGCACCGGCGATGCCCAGACGGACTGGCAAATCATCATGGCCGCCACGATCCTGGCCATGCTTCCGCCCGTGATGATCGTTATCTTCATGCAGCGATGGTTCGTCAAAGGCCTTGTTGATTCGGATAAATAAAGGGATTTAAATTAATGAACGGCGCACAAATAAGAATCGTAAAGATTACGAAAAATTTCGGGAAGGTCCGCGTTATCGAAGGTGTCAACTGCGACATCAGGGAAAGCGAGTTCATTGTCATACTGGGTCCTTCGGGTTGCGGCAAATCGACGCTTTTAAGGATCATTGCCGGGCTCGAAACGGCAACAGAAGGAGAAATACATATCGGCGGGAAAATCGTGAACCATGTGGAGCCGAAAGATCGCAACATTGCAATGGTTTTCCAGAATTACGCCCTATATCCCCACATGACGGTCTGGAACAACATGGCCTACGGACTTAAGGTCCGCAAGATGCCAAAGGCGGAGATCGAGGTCAGGGTGAAGAAGGCTGCTGACATCCTCGGACTGGACGGTCTGATGCAGCGCACCCCGCGGCAGCTGTCCGGTGGCCAGCGCCAGCGCGTCGCCATGGGACGCGCCATCGTCAGGGAGCCAGCGGCATTTCTTTTCGATGAGCCGCTTTCGAACCTCGATGCCAAACTCCGGGTACAGATGCGCCTTGAGATCAAGAAACTTCATCAATCAGTTCAAACCACAAGCATTTACGTGACACATGATCAGGTGGAAGCCATGACCCTGGCTGATCGCCTTATAGTCATGAATGCCGGGAAATTCGATCATGTGGGAACCCCGATGGATGTCTATGATCGTCCCGCGACTCTTTTTGTCGCAGGTTTCATCGGTTCACCCGCGATGAACATTATCCCGATGGAACTTGCTTCCGAAGCAAATGCGGTGAAGATTCCTAGCGGATCCCGGCTGCCGCTGGCCGCCAGGCTTACCAATTCTAAAAGCTCATCGGTGATGGTCGGCATGAGACCTGAACATATCATGCTGGCGCAGGAAGAAACGGAGGCGTTTTTTGTGCCTGTCGAATTAGTGGAAGTTCTGGGTGCAGACACGCTGGTGCACGGACCGATTGACGGGGGAAATCAAATTACGATACGTCTCCCCGGAGGCTTCAAAGTCAACCGGGGAGATAAGCTCAATCTTACTATAAGGCCTGAGAACCTGCATATATTCGACACCGAATCGGGGATGCGGCTTAACTGATTATTCCAGGAAACACCATAAAAAGCTGTTACAATAAAAACAAGACCCCTCTTGTAGTTGGGATTTACGGGCTTTAGGGTTCAGGTAAGGCTATGCTCATGAAGGCTGTAAAAAAGCTGCTGGACGGTTATAGTTTTGATGAAGAAATGGATTTCAGGCCATGAAAAGAAAGTGGATGCGGTGACCCGGCTTTATGATTTCATCCTATGGTTGATCCCGAAGCGGGAAAAATTTCCTAGAAATCAGAAGTTTATACGGTCCGGTTAAGTCCAGGCTGCGCCCCCGTGTCGGTGGCAATGCCGACCAAAACATGAAACTGCTCCGTCCGGGCTGGTAGCCGTTTGGTGCACGTTCGGGCGGGGCGCTTTTGTGGAATGAAATGATAAGAATTATGATGCGGGTTTATTCAGATATGACAGGATTGCTCCCCGAAATCGATCAAAGTCGTTGAGATGTTTTGCCAGAATGGCGATCACGATCTCTGCATCCACACCTTCATATTGATGGACTACGACGTTCCTGAATTTAGCCATCTTTTCCATTATCATGCTGAGTTCAGGATTAATAACGGCATTCTCCATCAGCACACTAAACGTGTCGGCATACCCTGTCGGCGCCCTCATACCTCTGTCGGAAACGATATGATTGGCGATGTCGGCGCAGGTCTCAATCATCATCTGGAGGGTACGCTCCACGATACGCTGCGTCCTCCAGTCAGCGTTATAAACCTGAATCGTCATCCCGGCAAATTCCCGCATCTGTTTCAGGTATGTATCAAGCCCGGAAAGTTTTCTTAAGACAACAGTCTTATCAACCAACTCCATACCTCCGCGTAAAGAATGCTTCTTCCGTTATCCGAAAATCAAAGAATTCACGAAGGGTCAGCGATTCATAGATATGGCGTCTGAACGGTTCCTTATCGATAAGCAGTTGCTTGTTTTGGAGTATCCTACCTGCAATGCTGATCGGCGCGGTATTCAGAACAACGAGGTCAAGTTCAGCGGTCCCGAGCACCTCCGTAACCTTGTCGAAGAGCTTGAGCTTGTAATCAGCGAGCTCTAAGGTGTCGTTCAGGTAGACCGCGATATCCACATCGGAAAGCGGACGCACGCGACCCGCGGCAAGCCCTCCGAATAGATAGGCGAAAAGAACGCGTTGATCCGTCGACAGAACTTCTATGACTGCGGAAATTTTCGACAGGATATTTGACGGCACCTTTTCAAACTTTATCATATTAGGATTATTCCTTAAAATGACTGCTCTGTCAAATTAAAAAGTCTTTTACTTTAAGCAGGCGCTCGCTTTCTGTTGATATAGGAGTAATGTTTAGCCGCTAAGAAAAAATTGAAATGATAAGAATTAGCTTTTCATATCCTGGCATATCGCACTAATCGGCTTCCATGTTAAGTTCAGGCAAAGACAATATCTTTCAGTGAGCGTATCTTTGTTTTTCGGACTGATTCTCCTGAAGCTTGACACCGGCAGGCAATCTTATTATCTTAATCCAGACAGAACCAAATTACAGGAAGGAGGCCGCTATGAACGATAAATGTATTTTCAACTGTGAAGTCTGCGGAAACAAGATAGAAACGGCTGCATCCCAAACTAAAGCACCGGAATGTTGCGATAGACCCATGAAGAAGGCAGAACCCCTGCCGGCCTGTGAACTATCGTCAACCGCCGAACACGCAAGGATCGATGATTTTGGAGAACCCTGCGATGACGGTC
>JAUPLM010000330.1 GCA_030836965.1 Thermodesulfobacteriota bacterium
CGGATTAGTGGAGACCGATTTTGTGCCCGGAGCAATATAAAAGTCATATATGCCGTATAGTATTGCAACAGCCATTATTGAAAGTATTATGATTTGCTGTTTCGTCAGTTTCGGCATCAAAACCTCGCCTTTAAAACCGGGGCTCTATGCGAGAGCCAGCCGGATCTTTAATTTAAATTCCATGACATCCTGGTTTTGCTGAATCTGTATTTCTTCCACGTTTTCTGAATAGGGCACTTCACCAAGATTGATCAATAGTTTACGGAAATCAAAAAAATCACCTCTGACCACTGTATTTATAATAAGAAACGTGGAATTATCAGAAAGGGAATTAAGGTCCGGAGAAATAGATATCACATCCATGCCGGCCTTTTTTGCCATATCCCGGAATAGAGCGGGAAATAAATCAATTGATTTCCGTGAAAGTCGCTCTTTGGCAGGAAACGGCAAAACCTTTGATGCTTTTTGCTGAGCGTTTTTTTCCAGCGATTTATAGACGGGATTGAGCTTATCCTGTTCATCAAGCCGGATTTTCACATTGCTTATCTTCCTGTCAAGATTCGCCGAGGATATGATATTAGGAACGATTCCGGCAAGCACTATAACCAGTAACCCGGTGAGACATATTATCATATTGGTCACAGTCTGCTTCGGAATCATCATCATTTTGATTTTTTCATATATCATTATGTTAAACTTTCTTGCTTGATTCGAACATCGCATTCCTTACTTCGATGTTCGATATTCGATGTTCGATGTTCCGCTTTTTCCCTTTTGACTCTTCGAACCCTATTATCATGGGCCCATCAGCGCTATTTCAATTACAAAATGCAGTACGTTGTCTTTTCTAAATGGTTCAATGTTGTTTTTCTGCAGGCTGATTTGCCGGAACATCGGAGACTCTTTCAGCTTCATGATATAACCTGCAAGAGAAGATTCCAGTGAATTGTTATCACCTAAGACAAGGCCTTCGAGCTCCAGATTCCTTTTTACTTCATTTTTTCCGGATTTCTTTAAATCTTTTCCCGGAAGGTCTTCACCTGAATTAGCGCCGCCAAGTTCAGCCTTAAGATTAATGAGGCGGATATTCCCGGGGGTCAATGAAGATAACTCACTGATGACCGCTAATCCAAGATACTTTTCACTGTATATTTTGCTTACCTGTTGCTGCGCTTTTAATCCGTCAACCATCCGTGATATCGAACTCTGATCGGTAAGCGGATTATACTGCGACAAGCGTTCTTCGAGCTGCATGATTGCGGTTTTCTTTTGATTGATCATTCTGTTCTGATAGAAGAAAACACCTCCGAAAATGAGCGCAATAAGTATTAAGGCCGCAAAGACATAGTTGGTAAGCCTTAATGTACTAGCAAGCTTTTCCTTGTCTTTGAATCTGAACAACAGATTGGGCGTGTATTCGTTATCTGAAAGAGCGAGGCCAAGCGCCGGAATGAGAGCGGCCCTGTCCGAAATACTGGCCCTTTCAGCGCAGCTTTCATATCCGGGAAGTTGAAATTTGAGAGGATCAAGAACATTGCTTTCGATGCCCAGTTGATCCCCGACATATTTTACAATGGGCATGTAAACATTCATTACGCTGGATACGTAAATTCTATCAACCCTGTCATATTTAAGGGTTGTCGTATAATATTCAAAAGTCCTTTCAACCTGCCTGACCACCCTCTCCAATGAAAGTAAAATGGATTTGAATTTTTCTTCTTCAGTAAGCTTGAATCCGATATCGTTTTCCGTTAAAGGCGGAGAGTCGGGACTGAGACTTAAGAGCGCTTTTCTGACCCCCTGAGCCATCATCCTGGCTCTGGGCCCTTCCAGTTCAAATATTTCATCCGATTCATCCTGCGAATCTTCTGAAATCCTGTCCATCAATGCTTCAATCATGCTTTTGATTCCGGCTCTTATACCCCTCGTCATGACAAGTTTTCCCTGATCATATATATCAATACGTGAGAAATCATTGCCGATGAAAAGCGATGCGACCGTACCTTCATGAGCGGGAACCCGTATTATTTTGAGTATGTTCTGAACCGCAAAAGGAGTGATGGATATTCCGTTTATAGGCAAACCTATTTCCGAAAAGAGTTTTTTTGTATCTTTAATATCATCTCTGGGGGCCGTGTAAGCAATAACAGACAGTTTTGGAATATTCTCATCGGTAATCTCTCCCAGAATTTCGAAATCCAGGCTCGTATCCTTATCCTCAAAAGGGGTTTCCCTTTTAATTGCCCAGGATATAGTGTTTTCGATTTGATTTTTCGGTACTCGTGGGATTTTCAAATGACGGACATTGACATGGGCGGCAGACATGTTCACCCATATATTCACATCTTTGTCAGCCCCTATAAAACCGTCAAGTTCGGATTTGATAAAATTGATAAATGCGGGTGATTTTTTAGATTCAATGTGGGTATGCGGTGTGCTCTTATAACCAAGAAAAGCCCAATTCTTATGAGTCAACTTTGTTGTTTTGACTAATGTCAGATATTCATGACTTATATCAATACCGATGTTTACCGGTTTTTTTTCAGATACAATTTTAAATGATGAGCCCGAAGGCTCTTTTTCCTGAAGGCAAACTTTAGATATATCAGGGGAAGGAGAAGCGGTATCAGATTTTTTGGTACGAATGAAATCAAGCAGCTTTTCGGTAGAAGTAGTTTCTTTTAAACGGGACAACTTATGTCTCCTCCTGCATAATTCAGATCCTCCATGAGATGGAGATGATACCAATTTCATAATTTTGTCGGATATATATCAGACATACTATACCCTGTCAATTTTTTGTGGAGTTAATAATGATGGTTTTGTAAATAAGAAATATTATCAGAACAAACTTATCTGACAGGATTAAACGAAAATCGAAGTTCGAATATCGGACATCGGACATCGGACATAGATATTCGAAATTCGATATTCGATGTACCCGTGTAACGGGCCCGATATTCAATAATCGATATTCTGCCTACGTCCTATGAATTGTCGTAAAACATATCCACAAAACTCCACAAATAAAATCATCAACTAAAATCGTTTTAACATTGATAAATCATTATAAAAATAATTGTCAGAATTTTATTTTTTTCTTGACACATGGATAAATTTGTATCATTTATATGCAACAAAGTGGTTCAAAGTGGTTTTATCTGGATAAATATGCATAATTATGGTGAAATATGTTCAGGGGAACTTCTTTTCATACAATTGATTCAAAAGGGCGCGTAATAATTCCTTCAAGATTCCGTGACATAATCAGAAATGGAGAGAGTGACGGTGTCGTTATTTCAAGGATGGACGGAACGCTTTACGCATACACTTTAGAAGAATGGAAAAAGATTGAAAACAAGATTCTATCGCTTGCCGAAAAAAGCGAAAGCATGCGCCGATTCAGGCGTATATTCATCGGCGGTGCGTTTGAATGCTTTTGTGACAAACAGGACAGAATTCTTGTCCCTCCCGCCCTGCGGCAATATGCAAAGCTCGAAAAGGAGATAGTGCTTGTCGGAGCCCTCGATCATTTTGAAATCTGGTCAGTTGAAAGCTGGAATGCGGAAATAGAGCAGCTGGAAAATGACAGCAAAAAGGAGGATGTAAGAAACGAAATTGCGAAATTAGGAATCTGATTAATGCAGACTTATCACATCCCTGTCATGACAAAAGAGGTTATATATTATCTTGACTGCAAGCCGGGAAAGATTTACGCGGACTGCACTCTGGGTGGCTCCGGCCATGCAACGGCCATTTGCGAAAAAATCAGGCCGAACGGAATATTGATAGGAATTGATCAGGATAAGGATGCAATTGTCAATGCAAAAAAAATATTAAAGCCACACCTTTCGAACACCCGCCTTTTTCATGGTAATTTCGTTAACCTCCCCGAATTCCTTTCAGAATCCGGCATTCCAAAAGTAGACGGCATTCTGCTCGATCTGGGACTGTCGCTTCATCAGATTGATTCGAGCGGAAGAGGATTCAGTTTCAGAAAAGAAGAGCCGCTTGACATGCGCATGGATACCGGCTCCGGAATAAAAGCAGGAGACCTTGTAAACGAACTGGATGAAAAAGAGCTTGAGAAACTTATAAATGACTACGGCGAAGAGCGCTGGGCAAGAAGTATAGCAAGGAATATTGTAAAAAAAAGGGGGCTGGCTGAGATTAAAACCAGCGGGCAGCTTGCTCAAATCGTCTGTGATTCAATACCCGCAAAAATCCGGTCCAAGCAAAAAATTCATCCTGCAACACGTGTATTCATGGCTTTAAGAATAGCGGTTAACAGGGAACTCGAAATGCTTTCATTATTTATGGAAAATGTTCCGGAATTATTAAACCCCGAAGGCCGGCTTTGTATTTTAACATTTCATTCCCTTGAAGACAGAATTGTAAAACGGAAAATAAAAGAGATGGAAAAAGAATGTGTCTGTCCGCCGGGTTTTCCGAAGTGTGTTTGCAATAAGACCAGGCTGTTCAGGATTTTAAATAAAAAAGCTCTGCGTCCCGGAAAAGAAGAGATAGAGGCAAATCCCATGGCGAGAAGCGCTAAACTCAGGGCGGCGGAAAGAGTTTAGGATATTAATCGGGGTTAGGAAGTAATTGAAAAAAAATATCAGATATAAGCAGCCCGGACGCAAATTTACAGGACTATGGATCATAATTATGGTTTTGCTCGTTTCGGAGCTTTATACTTACACATGGTGCAGAATTCAGTGCGTTAAGACAGGGTATGAAATATCGAAAGAAACGGACAAAAATTTAAAACTTATAACTTTACAGAAGAATCTTAAGATCGAGATTGCACGACTGAAATCTCCAAGGAGAATAGCAAAAATTGCAACACAGCAGCTCGGTCTTGTAATGCCGAAACCGGGACAGGTGATAACAATCCCATGAACACCGCCAGTTCAAAATATGTAAAACTCCGCATAACAATAGTCGGCCTTTTTTTCGCGGCCTTCCTTTTAGTAATTGGCGCAAAAGCCGGATATCTGCAAATTTATCAGAGTTCATGGCTCGCTAAAAAAGCCGCCGATCAATATGAAAGACCGTTTAAGGAATCAGGAAAACGGGGAACGATTTATGATGCGAATTTGCGCGAAATGGCGGTATCAATCAATGTTACATCAATAGCAGCATATCCTCCGAGGATATCAAATAAGGCTGCCACGGCGAAAGCGCTTGCTAAGGCGCTTGATATGAACGCAAATCTTCTCAAGAAAAAGTTTTTTTCCAACAAACCGTTCATCTGGATAAAGCGCCAGGCAACGCCGAATGAAGTAAATTCTGTAAGCAGCCTGAGTCTTGAAGGGATAGGTTTTCTTTCCGAACACAGCCGGTTTTATCCGCAGAAAACACTTGCGGCTCAGACAATAGGTTTTACCGTCATAGACGGCAACGGGCTTGAAGGTATCGAATTCTATTACGATGCCCAGTTGAAGGGCTCAGACCGTGAATTTGTTGTGTTAAAAGACGCCCTCGGCCAGGGATTCAATGCGGAAAAAACCGCGGATGCCGATTACAGCGGCAAGAATCTGGTACTCACAATCGACCAGGCAATTCAGTACATAACCGAAAAAGCACTGCAGGAAGCAGTGGCTGACAACTCGGCAAAATCCGGAATAGCAATCGTCATGGTGCCCGGAACAGGCGCTATCCTGGCCATGGCGCATTATCCTTTGCTGAATCCCAACTCCTATGAAAAATTTGACAGAAACCTTTGGAGGAACAGAGCCATAACCGATCCTTTTGAGCCGGGCTCAACAATGAAAATTTTTACCGCTGCGGCGGCGCTGGAACATGGCGACTGCACGCCGAACACTGTCTTTTACTGTGAAAACGGAGAATACAGGATCGGGAAAAATATTATACACGATACGCACCCTCACGGATGGCTGTCTCTTGAGGATATAATAAAATACTCAAGCAATATCGGAGCATATAAAATCGGTAAAAAAACAGGATCTGAAGCCCTTTACAGAACACTTAAAGATTTTGGCTTTGGCGATAAAACAGGCATCAACTGCCCCGGTGAAACGCAGGGCACCCTGATTCCGTATAAAAAATGGAGCGCAATTGACGTCGGAGCAATATGTTTCGGTCAGGGAATTTCGGCCTCACCTCTCCAGCTTATTTCCGCGGTCTCCGCGATAGCCAATGACGGGGTTTTAATGAAGCCGTTTATCGTTCAGGCGATACAGGATCAAAAAGGCCGGACTGTAAAACGTTTTGGACCTGCTCCTGTCCGGCAGGCAATCGGGCCCGAAACCGCCGATGCCGTAAAAAAGATATTGATGTCGGTCGTAACCAAGGAAGGAACCGGCTTTTATGCGGCTCTTGACGGATATACAGTATGCGGCAAAACCGGTACCGCGCAAAAAATCAATGAAAAAGGAGAATATGCAAAAGGGAAATACATTTCTTCTTTTGTCGGGTTTGCTCCTGTTGAAAAACCTGAAATAGCAGTTCTCGTAATCTTAGACGAGCCCACAAAAAGTCACTTTGGCGGAATAGTCGCTGCTCCCGCTTTCAGTAAAATTGCGCAGGAAACGCTGACCTATCTGAATATACCGCCGAAAAACAGAAAAAACGACAGGCTGACGGTGTCAAAAGAAAGCAGGTTGCTGGGGTGAAACTGTCTACTCTAACAGACTCGGTTATTTCTCCTGATCCCGATATCGGCTCGGTTCATTACAGAGCACAGGATGTCAGGCCGGGAGGACTTTTTGTAGCAATCCCCGGGCATACGGCGGACGGCCATGATTTTGCGGACGAAGCTATAGCCAGAGGCGCTTTGGCCATAGTGGTACAAAAACCGATGAAGAAAAATATCATAATAATCGAGACATGCAACACCAGAAAGGCGCTCGGCAATATAGCGGCAAAATTTTACGGGAATCCTTCCGAGAAACTCACGGTGATCGGTGTTACAGGAACAAACGGTAAAACCACCATAACATACCTGATTGAAAGCGTACTTACGGCTGCCGGTTTCAAAACGGGCGTCATCGGCACAATCAATTACCGTTATTCGGGAAAATCTTTTCCAAACCCGGTAACGACACCCGAATCTCTCGATCTTCAGCGAATTCTTTTTGAAATGACGAAAGAAGGCATAACTCATGTAGTAATGGAAGTTTCATCACATGCCATCGATCTTTGCAGAACCGAGAGCTGCTTTTTTGATGCGGCTGTTTTTACAAATCTTACCCAGGATCATCTTGATTATCATGGAAATATGGAGGCCTACTGGATATGCAAGAAAAGGCTCTTCACCGAACTTCTCTTTTCAGGTCCGAAAAATGAAAAGGCATTCGCGGTAATTAATTGCGACGATAAAAAGGGAAAAGAACTTTCCGTAACTCTTAAAGACAGATGCATAACAACCGGTTCATCGGCCGAATACGCGGTTTACTGCTCTGATTTTATTCTTGGTACCGAAGGAATCGAAGCCCTGATTTCCACTCCCCGGGGAGCATTCAGAATCAAATCAAATCTTGTGGGGAAACACAACGTCGAAAATATACTTTGTGCCGCCGGAACTGCTTCAGGGTTCGGTATTTCTACTGAAATAATAAAAAAAGGAATTGAATCGGTTTTAGTTATTCCCGGGCGGCTGGAACGGATAATCAGCGATTCAGGCGTGCCTGTATATGTCGATTACGCCCACACTCCCGATGCCCTAAAAAACGTTCTTCTATCCTTAAGACCGATTACAAGAGGAAGGCTTATATCCGTTTTTGGATGCGGCGGCGACAGGGACAGGACTAAACGCCCAATTATGGGTGAAATAGCCACAACCCTTTCAGATCTTGCGATCATTACATCCGACAACCCGAGAACAGAAGATCCTGAAGAAATTATAAGCCAGATAGCAGCCGGCATCAGCCGCAATAACATTCATCGTTATGATACTAAAGAGCTGACGCCCTTTTTTAATAAACAGGGATATGCGGTAGAGCCTGACCGGAAGAAAGCAATCCATCTTTCGATACTAACCGCACGCGAAGGCGATACCGTGCTGATAGCCGGAAAAGGACATGAAACTTACCAGATAATCGGGAAGAATACCATACCATTTGACGACAGGGAGGAAGCAAAGTCTGCCGTTTTATCCGCTGATCAGGCAAAACGGCCGTTCTCCTGGAGCACGGAAGAAATAATTGAAGCGACAAATGGTACTGTCGTTTCAGGCGACATAACCCGATCATTTACCGGCGTTTCGATCGACTCAAGAACAATATCTCCCGGTGATCTCTTTGTAGCAATAAAAGGTAATTCTTATGACGGCCACTCCTTCGCGGGTGAAGTTGTCGATAAGGGAATAAAAGGGCTTATCGCCGGGAGGCAGCATATCGGACTGCTTCCCTGCGGCAAATGGGAAAAGGCCGGAGTGCTTTGTATTACTGCGGAAGATACAGTAAAAGCACTGGGCGATCTCGCGGCTTATAACAGGGAAAGGGCCGGCGTTTCGGTGGTTGCAATAACCGGCTCAAACGGGAAAACATCCACAAGGCAGATGGCAAGCGCGATCATTTCCCGCCGTTTTCATGTTCTTTCAACAACAGGAAACCTGAACAATGAGATCGGCCTGCCACTGACCCTTCTTAAGTTAAGCCCGATTCACAAAATGGCCGTGGTTGAGCTCGGCATGAATCACCCCGGCGAAATTTCGAGACTTGCCGGAATATGCAGACCCGACATCGGCATAATAACGAATATCGGTCCGGCGCACCTTGAAGGAGTCAATTCCATTGAAGGGGTCATGAACGCCAAAGGAGAACTCATTGGAGGTATAGCTCCTGGTGGAACGGCGATACTCAATGCAGATGACGAAAGAGTCATGGGCCTTGCTCAAAAAGCGGAACGGAAAGTTATTCTCTTCGGACATTCGGAGAACGCCCTGATAAGAGCGCTGTCGGTTTCGGCAAATGGAACATCAACTTCATTTGTGCTCAGGCTTCCCAAAGAGACCATCACGGTTAATCTCCCGGTCCCCGGAAAATTCATGGTATCGAACGCTCTTGCGGCAGCTTCAGCCGGATATCTTCTCGGGTTGAACGCACTCGATATAAAAGCCGGCCTGGAAAATTTCATTCCCGTAAAAGGAAGGATGAATATATTTACCATGCAAAACGGAATCACTATTATCGACGATTCCTACAATGCAAATCCCGGATCAATGGAGGCCGCCATAATAACACTTGCCGGGCTTAAGGGTAACAGGCGCGGGATTCTTGTAGCGGGTGACATGCTTGAACTGGGAACGCACTCTCAAGAGATGCACCGTAAAATCGGAGCTATTTGCGCTAAATCCGGCATTGCACGTCTTTATGCTTCAGGAGAATTTTCCGGACAAATTGCGGAAGGAGCTGTGGGAAACGGCATGGAATCTTCCGCCGTTTTTACCGGGACACAGGAAGACATTATTGATGATCTGAAAAGCCGGCTTAAGGCTGAAGACTGGGTGCTTGTCAAGGGTTCAAGGGGAATGAAAATGGAAAAGATCGTATTAAAACTTAAGGAATGGGCGGGAGAATAAGAAGATGCTTTATCATTTATTATATCCGCTTCACATACAATTTTCCGTCTTTAATGTATTCAGATACATTACTTTCAGGACAATATATGCCGTTTTAACCGCGTTTCTGATCTGTTTTCTTTTAGGGCCATGGGTTATCCGCAGGCTTGCCGGTATGCAGATCGGCCAGTACATAAGGGAAGACGGACCACAGGCTCACCTGAAGAAAACCGGCACACCGACAATGGGCGGAACGCTTATTGTTTTTTCAATCACCGTATCAACCCTGCTCTGGTGCAATCTTGCCAATTACTACATATGGATATTACTGCTCGTTATCACGGGATACGGAGCCATCGGGTTTGCTGATGATTACCTGAAGCAGGTAAAAAAGCAGAACAAGGGTTTAAGCGCACTCCAAAAAATTACCATGCAGTCCCTGCTCGCTCTGGTCGTAGGAACATTAATCTATCTGACCCCTGATTTTCCAGGCACTCTGACATTTCCTTTTTTCAAGAAATATTCACCGGATCTCGGTTTGTTTTACATACTTTTCGCGGCGCTTGTTATTGTCGGAACTTCAAATGCCGTAAATCTGACCGACGGACTTGACGGCCTTGCCATAGGGCCGGCAATCATTACGGCGGTAACATACATGATCTTCGCCTATGTTACGGGACATGTCAGAATCGCCGAGTACCTTCAAATCAATTATGTGCCGGGAAGCGGCGAGATAACGGTATTCTGCGGAGCAATTGCAGGCGCAGGTCTGGGCTTTCTCTGGTTCAATGCATACCCGGCGCAGGTTTTTATGGGGGATGTGGGGTCATTATCCCTTGGCGCCGTTATAGGAACAGTTGCGGTAATAACAAAACAGGAAATTCTGCTTATAATTGTCGGAGGGTTATTCGTAATCGAAGCCCTTTCCGTGATTTTTCAGGTGGGCTTCTTCAAAATGACAAAAGGGAAAAGGATATTCAGGATGGCTCCGCTTCACCATCATTTTGAACTGAAAGGATGGCCGGAGCCCAAGGTAATTGTAAGATTCTGGATCATTGCGATTGCGCTCGCTCTTATCTCCTTAAGCACGCTTAAGCTGAGGTAAAAAGAAAGAGGCAAAGAGTCAGAGGCGCATAGACGCAAAGTTGGATGTTAAACCGCGAAGACCATGAATAAATATAAAAAGAGCTGATATCTGACAGCGAAGTACGATATTCGAAATTCGATGTCCGATCTTTTAAGGAACCAATGGAAATATCCGGGAAAAAAACAGTAGTAGTAGGTCTTGGGAAAACAGGAATATCGACAGCTGTTTTTTTAAAAAAAAGAGGCGCTCAGGTAATGGTGTCGGATTCTTCAAAAGATAATAATCTTGATGCTGCCGCGAAAAAGCTTCAGGCAATAGGGGTTGATGTTGAGCTCGGAACGCACAGTTCTTCATTTTTCCAGAATGCCGAGCTCATAATTTTAAGCCCGGGAGTGCCGCATACGATTGAACCGGTTACAAGGGCCGCTGAACAGGGCGCAGTCATTACCGGAGAAGTCGAGCTTGCATCAAGATTCATTAAGGAGCCTATAGTCGCAGTAACCGGAACAAACGGAAAGACCACAACCACAACTCTTATAGGCAATATGCTTGATGAATCAGGCTTAAAGGTTTTTGTCGGGGGTAATATCGGAAAACCTCTTATTGATTATGTCGATAGTGAAATAAGAGCTGAAGTGGTAGTGGCCGAAATCAGCAGCTTCCAGCTGGATACAATAATGAGATTCAGGCCGAGAGTCAGTGTTCTGCTGAATATTACTGAAGATCATCTCGACCGCTATCCCGGATTTGACGCCTATGTAAGGTCAAAGGCCAGGATCTTTGAAAACCAGAAAGGCAATGATATCTCCGTTTTCAATGCTTCTGATCAATCTGTTCTTCGGGTAAGCGGGAATATTAAGTGCTGCAAACTGCCTTTTTTCAAAGATTCGGAATCTCAGGAGCATGAAGAATGTGCAAGAATAACCAATGACCGCATAATCTTCAAACTGAATAAGACCGTAAATTTTCTGATCGGTACGGCAACCGGCCAGGCTTCCGAAGGCGGAGCGGATTTCTTATTACGCAGCTCTGAGATGCATCTTCCCGGTAGACATAATATGGAGAATATCGCAGCTGCGACTCTTGCAGCCTTTGCCGCCGGCGGAAATCCGAGCGGAATCAGGCGAGCCCTGAAAAAATTCAGAGGCCTCCCTCACAGAATCGAACTTGTCGCTGAAATTAATGGAGTGAAATATTACGACGATTCAAAGGCTACAACTGTTGATTCTGTTATCAAGGCGCTTGAGGTATTCCACGAGCCGGTTATTCTTATCATGGGAGGCAGAAACAAGGGTATCAATTTCAGTCTTCTCAGGGAGGCGGTCCGGACACATGCAAAAAAACTGATTCTTCTCGGTGAGGCGAAGGAGGAGATAAGATCCGCGCTCGGAGATATTGTTGAAACAGCTTCTGCAGGAACAATGGAAGATGCCGCAGGGCTGGCGCATGAGGCCGCAGCGTCGGGCGACACAGTGCTTTTGTCCCCGGCCTGTACGAGTTTTGACATGTTCAGAAGCTATGCGCACAGAGGGGAAATCTTCCGCAAAGCAGTTGAAGCATTGAAGAGAAGCATATGATAAGAAATGACAGCAGATTTTTAACGTCCGGAAACGAACCCATGGGGTATTATGACGTTAAGATTATGTTCCCTGTCCTTATGCTGACAGCGATAGGGATAATTATGGTCTACAGCGCAAGCTCAGTCCTTGCTTTCAAGAAATTCGGAACAGATTACTTCTTTTTGAAAAAGCAGGCGCTGTTCGCAATAGCCGGTCTAACGGTTTTGGTGGGCTTCAGACATTTTCCATACAGATATTTCAAAATAATGGCTTATCCTCTTCTCATATTTGCGATTATTTTACTCGGAGCGATATTTATACCGGGGCTGGGATATTCTGCGGGAGGTTCGGCACGATGGCTGCGTTTTGGCGGTTTTACGGTTCAGCCTTCAGAATTTGCCCGTCTTTCAATGATTATATACCTCTCTTATTCCATTGACAAAAAGTGTGAGAACCTGTCGAACTTTTATGTAGGCTTTCTGCCGCATGTCATTGTTCTTGGGATATTCACGGCCCTTATGTTTCTTCAGCCCGATTTCGGGTCCGTTGTCATACTATCAGCCATAACCTGGCTCATGCTTTTTGTCGGAGGCGTGAGGCTTTTGCATCTTGTACCTTCAGTACTCCTGCTTCTTCCGTTTGCCTACATTTACATGGTCAGCGCGGAATACAGGGTAAAAAGGCTGATGAGTTTCTGGGATCCGTGGCAATATCCTGCCGATGAGGGATATCAGATAGTCCATTCTTTAATGGCTTTCGGAACCGGCGGAATCTGGGGAGCCGGAATAGGCAAAGGTTATCAAAAACTTCATTACCTGCCCGAACCCCACACTGATTTTATTTTTTCAGTCATAGGAGAAGAACTGGGGCTTTTCGGCGTTCTGATGATCCTTGCAATGTATGCCCTGATATTATGGAGAGGAATCAAAATAGCAAAAAATACGGATGATAATTTCGGCTCATTCCTGGCAACGGGCATTACAGCCGCGATAGGCATACAAGTTTGTATTAACATGGGTGTTACACTCGGTATTCTGCCGACAAAGGGGCTTACCCTGCCTTTTTTAAGCTACGGCGGAACATCGCTGCTTGTTAACATGGCGTCGATAGGAATACTTATGAACATAGGAAATCGAACATCGAATACCGAACAACGAACACCGAATACCGAATACCGAAGAACGATGTACGGTATTCGGGGTACGATTAAGGCTTGAAGCGAAAGGCGAAAGGAATGCGTGTGATAATTGCGGGTGGCGGTACCGGCGGCCATCTGTTTCCGGGAATTGCAATCGCTGTTGAATTTATCGCAAAAGACCCCGGGAGCCGCATTCTCTTTGTAGGAACAGGAAACCCCTTTGAAAAATCAACCGTCGGAAAAGCAGGTTTTGATCACAAAAGCATAACGGTGGAAGGGATAAAAGGCCGCGGATTGTTCAAAATGATGAAATCACTCTTCATAATACCGAAAGGGATGTTCGAGTCTTTTAAAATAATAAAAGACTTTAATCCGCATATTGTAGTCGGAGTAGGAGGTTATTCAGCAGGCCCTGTAATTCTGACGGCATGGCTGCTCGGATTTAAAACAGCCCTTCATGAGCAGAATATTCTCCCGGGAATCACAAACCGGATACTATCCCGCTTTGCGGACCGTATATTCGTTTCGTTTGAAAGGACAAAACTTACCGCTGCTCCCGGCAAAATACTTGTCGCCGGCAATCCCCTGAGAAGGGAAATCCTCGACGCCGCAACAGATGCCGCAA
>JAUPLM010000331.1 GCA_030836965.1 Thermodesulfobacteriota bacterium
ACATAAACTGGATCATCTTGATCTTGTAGAAGTATTAAAAACCAGGGAGTAGATTTATGAATATTGCAATTCGCAGGAAATTATTTGTAATCATAATTATCCTGGTTGCAGTTCTTGCGACCTTATACGGTTTCATTCCCAAAGCCGTTGACGTCGATCTCGTTGATGCTTCGCGGGGTCCGTTGCAGGTCACGATCGAGGAAGAGGGCCGGACCCGCCTGAAGGAACGTTTTGTGATTTCAGCTCCAACATACGGATATATGCGGCGTATCGTCGCAAAGGTGGGAGATCCGGTGCAGAAGGGAGAGGCGGTTGTCGTCCTGGAGCCTTTGAGATCGCAGTCACTTGACCCCCGGAGCCGTGCTGAAGCTGAAGCAGCCGTATCTGCGGCAAATGCCGCTCTCAATGCGGCGCAGGAAAAGGAGCGTGCAGCTGCGGCTGATGCCGATTACATCGGGAAGAGGTCGGAAAGGATTGCGAAGCTATATTCAAAAGGATATGTGGCGAAAGATCAATTTGACCAGACAGAATCGGAGCTTAATAAGTCACGGGCTGTCAGGGATTCGGCAAAGGCTGCGGCAGATGTCGCCCGTTTTGAATTTGACAGGGCCAGGGCGACTCTGAAGAACTTTAATCCGGTGAAAAGAACCGTAAATCACGGTACCGTTAATATTTTCTCTCCGGTCAGCGGCAATATTTTCAAAATTTACCGTGAAAGCGAGGGGACGGTCAATCCCGGGGAACCGCTCATGGATATCGGTAATGCTGAAAACCTCGAAGTCCTGGTTGAAGTTCTTTCTTCAGATGCGGTTAAGATTAAAAAGGGAACGCCGGTTTTGTTTAAACGCTGGGGTGGTGATGACCCTCTTCTTGGTGCAGTACGTGTTGTAGAACCGGCAGGATTTACCAAGATATCGAGCCTTGGTGTGGAGGAACAGAGGGTTTTGATTATTGCCGATATTACTTCACCGCCCGAAATGTGGCGCGTTTTAGGTGATGGGTACAGGCTTGAAGCGCACTTTGTTGTCTGGGAGGGTAAAGATACACTCCAGGTTCCTGCAAGTTCTCTTTTCCGTTCAGGTGAAAAATGGGCGGTTTTTGTTAATGATAGAGGAAAAGCCCGGGAGCGCGCGGTTGAAGTAGGTCAAAGGAATGGTCTGACGGCAGAAATCATATCCGGGATAAAAGCAAACGAAGAGGTGATTGCCCATCCCGGAGATTCAATCAGCGATGGTATCCGTATAAAATCAAGAAAATAGTTTCTATTCCTGTTTTGTCCGGGTTCAGGAAAATCGATAATATTGGTTGAAAATATTTTGGGCCTGTGCTATCGAGCAACCTGTTGTTTAATATCGGTTTAGCAAGTTATATCTAACTTAAAATCAAGAGGTTAAAGGGTCAAGAGCAAAGGAGGGAGCTAATGCGAAAAGGAATCTTATTGGTTATGTGTTGCCTGGCAGCTATTCTTTTTTTGATATCATGCGGTTCTGAGGCGCCGAAAACAATTAAAATAGGATTTAACATCCCGCTTACGGGAGATATTCCCAAGGTGGGCGAGGGTTCAAAGTTTGCGGCTGAAATGTTCAAGGAGCAGATCAATGCTGCGGGCGGTATTAAGCTGGGAGATAAATCATACCCTCTTGAATTTATTTATGTTGATAATGAGTCCAAGGCAGAATCAGCAACAGCAGCAGCTCTTAAGCTGATAAACCAGGACAAGGTTCTCGGAATTATAGGGCCTCAGTCCAGCAAGCAGGCTATTCCTGCCGGTGAAATCTGTAACAATAACGGGACCCCCATGATTTCCCCCTGGTCTACAAACCCGAAAACGACAAAAGACCGTCCTTATGTTTTCAGAGGTTGCTTTCTTGATCCGTTCCAGGGACCTGTTGCCGCTAACTTTACAACCGAGGAATTCAAGGCGGCAAAGGCCGCGGTTCTTTATGATATAGCAAGTGATTATCCCAAGGGGCTTGCCGAATTCTTTAAGGAAGCTTTCGAGAAAGTTCACGGACCGGGCTCAATAGTTGCCTTTGAGACATTTACAACAAAAGACCGCGATTTCAGTGCCCAGTTGACAAAGATCGTTAAGTCGGAAGCGGATGTTCTTTTTGTCCCGCAGTATTACGATGAAGTTCCTCTGATTGTTAAACAAGCTCATGAACTTGGCTGGAAAAAACCGATTATGGGAAGCGACAGCTGGGGGTCGGCTGAACTGATGAATCTTTGCGGTGATGATTGCAAGGGATTGTTTTTCAGCACGCATTACGCCGCTGCCGGAGCGCAGGGAGCTACAAAAGAATTTATCGACAAATATAAGGAAAAATACGGATATGTGCCTGATGATGTCGGAGCTCTCACATGGGATGCCATCCGCCTCATGGTCCAGGCTGTTCAAAACGCAGGCGCCCTTACAGGCGATATGAAGAAAAACCGTGATGCAATAAAAGATCAGCTCGCCCAAATTAAGGATTTTGACGGAATAACCGGGAAGATGACCTTTAACCCTGAGGGCGATCCGAGCAAATGCGCTGTTGTAGTAAAAATCAGCGATTCAGGAGAGTTCGAGTTTTATAAATCGGTATGCCCGTGAGGCGTGAAAAGCCGGAGCCAAATCCGAAATTCGAATCGAAGTTCAAACAAATTTAAAAATGCAGAAACCCGAGTAGTAAAATAATATAATACGGAGCCTCTTGCAAAAGTCTCAAAAATTCCCTCTCCCCTTTTGGAAGAGGGTTAAGATGAGTGGAAAAATACTTGTGCGAGAGCCTCTATGGTATGAGATTTCCGGCCTGTGGTTTAGGTTATGTCCATATGATTTCAAGAATGATAATTTAAACCGGTTTGATTGTTGTAATCAAATCCTGCGCTTTGTGTAGGGTGACAACTTAAACCAATTCG